>NZ_JBEPWZ010000107.1:0-9435 GCF_041642155.1 Fodinibius sp. | reverse complement strand
ATTGGTGGCGAGCGTTTTTACGAATGGACGGGAAACTTCCACCGCAACAGCGGACTCTTGCTGCAGCGCATTCTCTTCTTGTTCGGTTGCTGAAGTACTGCTGCTGGTAAGCCACAAGGCTGTGACGGCTCCCACCAGGGCTATCGCAAAAATGGTTAGAATGTCTTTTTTGTACATCTTCATAACTGTTTACCCCCGGCCAGTTTTATCGCCATTTCTTTATTTAGTTGTCCTGTTAACACTGCAATATTGAGATTCAGCATTCTGAGCTGCGCGCGCATGGCAAGCAGTTCCGCGCGTACGCTGTTTAATTTTGATTCGGTTGTCAGCAGATCGGTTAATGTGGCTCGCCCTTTGTGATAAGATAAGTTCTCAACGCGATACGTTTCTTCAAGATATTCTATACGTGTTTGGATTGATTGAATTCGTTTCTGTGCTTCATACTGGGCGTTGGTCAGCTTATTCAACTGCTGACGGTATTGCTGACGGGTTTGTTCGAGCATAATTTTCTGTGATTTGGCTTCTTTCCTTTTGACCTGCCTGTTGACTATTTTTTTCCCGGCAACCAGCGGTATACTGAGACGAATGCCTACCATCCATTGATCATCGATCTCCAGATCTCCCCCTGCCCGTAACAGTTCAGCGGCGAATAGGTTGAGCTGAGGCAAAAAAGCGCGGTATGAGGCTTTGGCTTCAAAATCAGCCGCCTGTTTCTGCCTGTGGGCTGCTGAAACGGAAGGGACACTTTCTTCAGGGATCTGATTTGGACTGAACCGGTAGTCATTTTTGAAAGCAAGTGAGGAAATGTCTTCCTGTGACAATTTTTGCTCCATTCCCAAATCATCTGAAAGTTTTTCCAGTACTTCATCAATATTATTGTGTGTAGCAATGATAGCCGTTTCGGCTTCAACAATAGCATCCTCCATCTTTAGCAGGTCTACTTTAGCTACACGTCCTTCGCGATGGAGGGATTCCAATTGTTTTTTATTTGTATTCAGGGCTTCAATTCGTTCTTCCTGCACGATTTTGAGCTCCCTGAGTTGCTGCAGCTGAATAAAAGCCGAAGCGGCTGCTTCAATTGTTTCCATTTTGGCCAATTCATATTGTATGTTTGCCGCATCGGCCAATACTTTTGTTTTCTGACGCATAGCGCGGCTTTCTCCGAAATCAAAGATCTCCCAGTCGGCCTGAATATTGGCTTCATATAGCTGATCGTCGAGGGGAGGAAAGATGCCCTGTTCCCGAATGGGAGTCACAATCTGGGGATATTGTGACCGCGTATACGTCAGGCTGCTGTTTATATTTGGAAGGTAATCTGAAGATAAAAGCCCCCCTGCGGCTTCGGCAGCCTCTTTATCTGCTTCGGCGATTCGGGAATTTGTAGCATGTTCCAACGACCGATCAATTGCCTCGGATAATGAGGTTGGATTGTCTTGAGCTGGTGCCGTGAGGGCAAATCCAAAAGTCATCAAACAACAGAGAATAAAAAGGCGTGCTGGTTTCATTGTTACAGCTTGTTAGTGAGCGTTCACTCACAATATACGTTGAATTTTTTTCTGTATCAATAGCAAAACACCTGATTGTTCAAACGTTCGGATTCAAGGAAGGATCACACCTGCCGCTTGAGCGAGTATAAGAGCACTATCAATCCGTTATCCACCGCAAGCCGCCCCAAAGTATAAGCCAGATCGCCGTTCTGAACGACATCGCTTTTATACTTTCGACTGCAATATTTCCGCCTGTCTGGTAAAGAATCACAATGAATACAAAAGCTGCCAAACTAAGTAGCAATACTGTTTTTGCGGCGGATAAGCCCGAATGGAGATCCCGCCAAATCACATAACCCGCGCCGGCATAAACGAGTCCCATCAATGTGTTAAAAATGAGGAGCGGCAGGAACACCGTATACCCCGGATCTGAATAGCCCATCAGTGTTTGTCCGCCCACGAAAACAGTCACTACCCCAAAAGCTACAGCGGTAACAGCGCTTGCCTGCTGAATGAGGAGGAACAATTTTTTCTTATGCATTGGGACAATCCTGGTTTTATTTGGACTGGAATCCTAACATACAATATTTTAATATAAGATACTCTTAAATATGTTATATTTAGCACCAGCTGTTCAAAGCAGCACCAGAAAGCCATAAGGCCTGGTGTTGTAATCTTGGGAAAGGCCAAACCATACCGCAGGCAGGAGACAATTTGCTGTTTGGCGCCGGCATGCATAAATACCCGGCTGCACCACAGGCCCGGATGGAGTTAAAAACTGTGTTCAAAAGCTGCTTGACAGGATATCGGGCAAAATCATGACCCAAACAAGCCTCCGGTCAATGCCAACTGTCCGGTAAGTGGATACTCCCCTTATCTCTGCACATACAGTGAAATTAGTATTTATTGTTTGGCACCCGATGTTAGTACCGAAACAGGTTGATATTTCTAAAATGGAATACAAAAAATAAAGCGCAAATAAAGTAAATACTGCCGCTTAACTTGCAGACTTGACACTGATCTTGTCATGCGCTTTTATTACTGCCTGAATGGAAAGAAGGAAGTCCATCATTTTTTAAAACAGAATAATATGTCGCTTAACCAACAAAAAAACGTCCGCCGATGGTTATGGACCGGTGCTGTTTTAATCTTTATCATGGTTGTGGTAGGCGGAATTACGCGATTGACGGGTTCCGGTCTCTCCATGTCAGACTGGAGTCTGATAATGGGCGCATGGCCCCCGATGAGCGAAGCTGAATGGATGTCTGTCTTTGAGCGGTATAAGGAGTTTCCGCAGTATCAGCAGATTAACGCGGGGATGTCTCTGAGCGAATTCAAGCAGATTTTTTTCTGGGAGTATATCCACCGGTTGCTGGGACGTATTATCGGGATCGTTTTTCTTGTTCCCTTTATATTCTTCTGGGTGCGCGGTTATTTCGATTCCACCATGCTGCGCCGGGCGTGGATTTTGTTCGCTTTAGGTGCGCTGCAGGGGGCGATGGGCTGGATTATGGTTAAAAGCGGTTTGGTTGACGTGCCCTATGTAAGTCATTACCGCCTGGCTCTTCACCTGTCGCTGGCTATGATCCTGTTTGGGTTTTGTATCTGGTACGCCCTGGATCTTTATGATTCAGGTCCCCCGGGAAAAAGCAACGAACTGGCTGCCCTGAAACGGTGGTCCCTGGCACTGCTTGTTCTTTTTATTGCACAGGTGGTTTGGGGGGCATTTACGGCGGGACTTGATGCGGGGTATATATACAATACCTTTCCAACCATGAATGGAGACTGGCTTCCCCGGGGCGCGTGGGCTCTGAAACCGGCGGTGTTAAATCTGGTCGAAAATCCCGGTACCGTTCAGTGGGTGCACCGAATTCTGGGAACGCTACTTGCCGTAGCCACAGCCATCTTTTGGTGGAAACATCGCAAAGCTGATCTCAGTCCAATAATCGAACAAAAAGCCCGAATGCTGCTCGGTATGGTTTTGACGCAGTACGTGCTTGGCATTTTAACGGTGATAACCCATGTGGAGATTATAGCAGGAGTTATCCACCAGGCCGGGGCGCTGATGGTGCTGTTTTTCTGGATCTGGTACCATCATGATCTGAAAACAAAATGGATTAAAGCCTGATACTGTTCTTTTCTTTGGCCAGGGCCTATATCCCTGAATACTGCATGCGCTTAACCCGTAAATCATTATTTTAAAAATACGGCCGGGTGAACCCGTCATGCCAGCCGGCCCGTGTTTCTACTTGTCAATGGGTTCAAGCCGGGCCGAAAAGTGCCGCAACACCGCAGGACCAGACACTATTTTATATCCCCCGAGCTGCTCGCGCTGCCTGAAAGCCGATATAATTACCTCGGCCAGATAATCGACATGGCTTTGGGTATAAACCCTGCGGGGGAAAGCCAGGCGGACCAGCTCCATGGCGGCCGGCTTTTCGCTCCCGTCGGGCTGTCGCCCGAACATAACGGTTCCGATTTCCACCCCGCGTACACCTCCCAGCAGGTAAAGCGCATTGTTGAACGACCAGGCGGGATATCGCTCGGGCGGAATATGAGGCAAAATCTTTTTGGCGTCCAGGTAGACTGCGTGTCCCCCGGTGGGTTGCACAATCGGAATTCCCGCACCGGAAAGCTTGTCGCCCAGGTAGGCAATGGAGCGGATGCGGTAACGCAGGTAGTCGCTGTCGAGTGCCTCATAGAGTCCCTGTGCCACGGCTTCCATATCATATCCCGCCATCCCCCCATAGGTGGGAAATCCCTCGGTCAGAATCTCCAGGTTCCGGCACTCCGAGGCCAGTTCATCGCTGTTCAGTGCCAGGAATCCCCCTATATTGGCCATCCCGTCCTTTTTGGCACTCATGGTACATCCGTCGGCGTAACTAAACATTTTGCGCGCGATATCGACAGGCTTTTCCCCGGAGAACCCTTCTTCGCGCGTTTTGATAAACCAGGCGTTTTCGGCAAACCGGCAGGCATCAATGAAAAAAGGAATGTCATGTTTCCGGGCTATCTCAGAAACCGACCTGATGTTGTCCATGCTTACCGGCTGACCGCCTCCCGAATTATTGGTTACCGTAATCATAATCACGGGAATATTGTCGGCTCCTGCCTCTTGAATGGTTCTCTCCAGTTTTTCCAGGTCCATATTTCCCTTAAACGGATGCCGGCTTTCGGATTGACGGCCTTCAGCTATCACCAGATCCCGCGCTTCGGCGCCGGCGTGTTCCACGTGAGCCCGGGTCGTATCGAAGTGCGTATTGCTGGGAATGACGTCCCCTTCCCGGGCAATAGTGGTAAAAAATATATTTTCGGCGGCCCGTCCCTGGTGCGTGGGGATGAGGTGCTTGAATCCGGTTATGTCCCGTACGGCCGATTCCAGTTTGTAAAAGGAGGATGAACCGGCGTAGGATTCATCGCTGGCGATCATGCCCGCCCACTGTTTGGAAGACATAGCGCCCGTGCCGCTGTCCGTGAGCAGGTCAATAAGGACATCATCCGCTTTGAGCAGGAAGGGGTTGTACCCGGCCTCCTTAAGCAGCCGCTCCCGCTCTTCCATAGAGGTAAACCGGACCGGCTCAACCGACCGGATGCGGAAGGGTTCAATAATCGTATCGGATTCAAATTCTTTTAGCTTCATAGAATAGTTATCCTTTTATGGGGCGGCTATCATTTTGATGGTAATGTTCTACCTTGTGTTCATCCGTTCGGAAAATAAGGTTACTGTTCAATAATGTACAAGAAATTTGCCCAGTCATAATCAGCATGATTTTTTATGTGCCTTTGCAAAACCGTCTCACCTTGAACCTCGTTCAGGGTCTGCTGCAAGAGATAGCGCTAATAGCTTCTCAGGAACCATGGCAGCGGGCGCTGGTACCCCGGTTGTGGACAGCAGTGAGGTACCACGGTTTTCAAAAGCTTTTTCAAGCGATATTGGAAATTTTTTAGTATAAAAGAGTATTTTATCTTAATATTACTCTTTAGATATAACATCAGGTTTTAGTGACTGTCAATGACATCAAAACAAAACAGATGGGCCCGGCCGCTTCTTTATACCGTTTCCGGCTTTCTATTATTTGAGATTATAACAGGTCTTTCCATTTACCTGTTGCCTTTCAGCGTAACCAACCAGTTAATGGTACTCATGCATACCATAGTTGGATTATTGTTCCTGTTTCCCTACCTGTGGTATCAATACCAGCATTGGCTGGAATATAAAGACCGTCCTGTTAACGAATTCGTAATTATGGGATATGTAGCGATGGCCGCTACAACAGTAGCCATCATATCGGGTTCGTTTTTGACGTACGAAGCAATATTCACATCAAGTATCACAGATGTTTGGAAAAAAATACATTTGACCTCTGCCTTTGTACTCGTCGCTTCGGTTATACCTCACGTGGGGTTGATCATCATACGGGATTCAAAAGCGGTAAATAAAAGCGAAACGATCCAAGCAAGGAAGGCAGGTCAAAAGAAATATAGTTTTAACAGTGTTTATTTCCTGTTCTATCAGTTTGCGGTAGTGGGAGTACTGATGTTTGCCTACTCATCTTCCCATTCCGATTCGGTTACAGTGCCCGATGACTATCCGTACCATGAAGGGCTCAAGAGTCCTTTTGCGCCGAGCCTTGCCCGGACAGAAAGCGGAGAGCTTATTGAAGCAGAACTCCTGGGAGGATCTGAATCGTGCGGTACATCAGGTTGCCATTCAGAAATAAAGGAAGAATGGGAGGCCAGTGCTCATCGCTATGCTGCTTCGGACCCCTTTTTCAGGAAAATTCAGGAGAATATGGGCAAACAAAAGGGAGCAGTGGCCAGCCGGTATTGCGCTGGTTGTCACGATCCCATTGGATTATTTGCCGGTTCTGCGAATCTCTTTTCCGATAAACTGACTAATAATATCGGACTTGATGAGGGAATATCCTGCGTATCCTGTCATTCCATGACCGAAGCCGATGTTCAAGGCAATGCAGATTACGCCATTGCTTCGCCTGAGCGGTATATATTTGAACTTAAGGATGGAAAAATGGCTAAGCTTATTAGCGATTTCCTGATAAGGGCCTACCCGGAAAAACATGTAGATAGTTACAGCCGGACATTTTACAAAACGTCTGAGTATTGTGGTTCCTGTCACAAACAATATATAGACGAAGATATTAATAATGTGGGGTGGGTTCAGTTACAGAATCAATATGATCAATGGCGGAAGAGTCACTGGAATGATGAGGAGAACCCATTTGCCACACTGGAATGCAGAGATTGCCACATGCCGCTGACAGCTTCAGAGGATCCGGCGCGTGGGGATGTCCACGATCTTAACAGGACCGCTGATGATAAAAAACACCGAAGTCATCGATTTTTGGGTGGAAATCAATATGTGCCCAAACTACTGGATTTACCAAATGCCGATAAACATGTAGAGCTGATTGAGAAATGGCTTCGGGGAGATTATGAAATTCCGGAAATACAGGACCAGTGGGTTAAGGGCGAGGCTATTCCCATCTCTGTTATAAGTCCCGATAGCATTCAGCTGGGAAAAGAACTGAAAATGGATGTGATCATTACCAATAAAAAAGCGGGCCATGAATTCCCAACAGGTCCGTTGGATATGATGCAGTCATGGATAGAAATAACAGCTGAAGACCAGGATGGCAATATATTATTTTCATCAGGTACACTGGATGAAGATCATGTTATTGAGTCCGGTAGTTTTATATTTAAAGCGGAACCGGTCGATCAATATGGAAATTTAATTGACCGACACAATCTTTGGGAGCTTGTAGGCGTACGATACAGCCGGGCTCTATATCCCGGGAAAACCGATTATGCCCGGTATGCTATCGATATAACGGAAGAAAATACTACAGACATTTATATCACAGCAAAGCTGCAGTATCGAAAATTCAACCAGTTTTTGATGAACGAAGTATTTACAGAAATAGATGATGAAACGGCTCCCGTAACCACCGTTTCCAGCGATACGCATCATGTAAAAGTATCTCGATAAAAAAAGAGCATCATGTTTTCCAAATTAAGCCGGCGTAAAAGAAGAATACTCGGTACTTCCCTACCTATAGCAGTTGTTTCTATCCTTGCGGCTTTCTTTATTTGGCAGCAGCAGGACACCACAAAATATATTCCCGGTGACGAGATAGAAGGACGAACGGCACGACTGGATAGGGAAATTCCAGAAGACGTTCCACAAATTCGTTTTGATAATGTTACGGAACAAAAAGGAATTGAGTTCAACCATTTTTATAAAGAGCGTGGCTCACGAATAACAGAAGATATGGGATCCGGTGTAGCGTGGATTGATTTTAATAATGACGGATATGAAGATCTGTTCGTGGTGAATTTTGCCGGACCGACAGATATGGAGAATGAAGCATTCAATAATTCACCGGCAACTCCTGTACTATATCAAAATAATGGTGACGATTCTTTTACGGATGTAACAGAACAGGCAGGCTTGAAAATTCCAGTATATGGCATGGGTACCGCCTGGGCCGATTATGATAATGATGGATATATTGATTGCCTGGTTACCACATACGGTCAAAACAGGCTCTTCAACAATAATGGGAATAGTACATTCACAGAAGTATCGGCCGAAGCCGGGCTTACGGACAAAAAGGGGTTTTGGTCGGGTGCGGCCTGGGCCGATTATAATGGAGACGGCTTCGTTGATCTCTATATCGGCGGGTATGTATCCTATTTTGAGATTCCGGATGAGGAAGAAATTCGAGCCCTGCAGGAACCGCCTTCGATTAATCCGTCGGTCTTTGATCCCGCCCCTAATTTGTTATACAAGAATAACGGTGACGGAACTTTTTCCGAAGTCTCCGAAGAAGCCGGCGTAGCTAACCCGGAGGGCAAAAGCCTGGCGGTGGCGTGGGTGGACTTGACCAATAATAATTTGCCGGACCTGTATGTGGCGAATGACGTAACAGACAATATGCTTTATCAAAATTTGGGAGACGGCACTTTTATAAATATCAGCTACCAGGCCAAAGTTGCCGATTACAGGGGATCAATGGGGATCGCGATTGGCGACTGGAATGGCGATCAGGATTATGATTTATTCATTACGCACTGGGTTGCCGAAGAAAATGCCTTTTATAACAATACAACCGATTCAAGGGGGACACTCGAATTTCGTGACGAAGCCGACCGATTGGGGATGGGACAGGCATCCACCGATTATGTAGGCTGGGCTACTTCGTTTGTGGATCTGGAAAACGACGGAAGAGAGGATCTTTTCACAGTTAACGGGCACACGATGCAGAAAACGGGCACCCCCCGGGAGATAATACCCATGAAAGATCGGATATTCTGGAACCGTAATAATGAAGAGGGCTTCTATGATATATCCGGTCAGGCGGGAGAGTACTTCCGGGCAGGATGGGTGGGGCGCGGGGGCGCCTACGGTGATTACAATAACGATGGACTTCAGGATCTTTTTATCGTGAATCATAATGCCCCCGCTGTTTTACTGGAAAACCAGACTCCAAGTGAAAACCGATGGCTGCAACTGCGATTGGAAGGCACGGAAAGTAATAAATCTGCCATTGGAACAAAGATAAGACTTACGGTGGATGATGAGGTGCAAATAAGACAGGTTGGAATGCAGCCTTCCTATCTCTCACAAAATACGCTGATACAGCAATTTGGACTTGGAAAAGCGGGTAAGGCCGATACCCTTTTTATCCGGTGGCCGAGCGGAGAAGAGCAGGTATTTACAAATGTGAACTCAAACCAGCGGCTGCATATCCGGGAGGGAGATGCAGAGTTACGAGTTCTAAACTAATTGTTGCTCAGAATGTTAACCCATTATTATATCAGGCGATGATCAAAAAGTCCCATATATTATCCTTTTCTTTGTTGGTACTTTTGTATTTCTCCGTTGGTATTTGGAAGTATATATCACAGGGAGAGTTACAAAAAG
>NZ_JBEPWZ010000106.1:0-9482 GCF_041642155.1 Fodinibius sp. | reverse complement strand
ATAATGGGCTTAAACGACCCAACGGCCGGTAAAAAGCGGCCATCCCTAACCCAAGTGTAAATTACACTGTCCCTGAATGCTATCGGGTGGGCCTATATCTTGATTTTCCGCTTTTCTATTGCAAACCACTATCATCGGATCATCTTGTCTACAGCCGGGAGAAAATAAATGGAATATAATCTGATAGGATTAAAAACCCATCACACTTTCCATCTAATGCCCGTCCGTATCCAAATGGATCATCTTGAAAATCGTCTGTCCCAGGATTTTCAAGTCCAACCCCAGGCACTGCTTTTCAACATATATCAAATCATAGTCCAGGCGCTTTCTCATATGTTTCTCATCGAGGGTGCCGCCACGGTATCCTTTCACTTGCGCCAGTCCTGAAATTCCCGGCTTTACCGCATAACGGTAATAAAAATCATTATAGGTATTATTCCAGTGGGCACACTCTTCCACCTGGTAGGGACGTGGACCTATAAGGCTCATATCTCCTTTCAACACGTTTAATACCTGGGGCAGCTCATCCAGGTTGGTCATCCGAAGCAAGCTGCCGAACCAAAAAACACGCTTGTCATTCTCCTGGGTAACCACCGGTTTGCCATCAATCCTGCGCAAATCCAGCTCATGCATCGTCCGAAATTTATAACAGATAAACTCATGGCCGTGCTGGCCGGTTCTCCACTGCTTGTACAACACAGGACCTCTTGAGCTGAGTTTTATAAAAAGGGCAAAAAAGGGATAGGCCAGCAAAAAAACGACAAAAGCAAAACAGCCGATAAAAACATCGATGCTCCTTTTTCCCCGAAACGTATTGTTCGCGAGCGACTCAAATTTGGAATAACTGCTGTCTCTGCCATTAACAGACGCTATGTTCGTATCGTACATCTCCTGTACAATACTTTGCCTGACCGTTTCATATTTCTCTTGGATGACATTATTATTAGTGGCAACCGACTCGCTTTTATATCCCATCTTAATAATTTATTGAGAAATTGTAGCTAACTATACTTATAGCCAATACTTATGTTGAAGTTCCAAACTTGTGCCGCAGCTCCAAAAGTCAAATATAGAACTATTTCGTTAATAGTAAAAAAAGAACTCACAGATCCCGGACTTGTCCCGAGAAACACAGGTTAAAGCAGGATGGGCTTGTATTAGGATCTTTCATATTGCGTTCTCAGGCGTTGCTATTTCAACAATACTTCTGCCCTGCCGTATGTACACAGTTACCGGCATCGCGATAAAAAGCTGCTTAGAAGAAATCAACCTATTAAAATAACCGGACGGCCAGGGCGCACGCAGGCTCTTAAAAATCAATTCCGATCGTCACGTAATGGATGGGATCGTTGTCAAACCCACCGCGATAAAAAGGCCAGCCCACATCGTAACGAAGCGGAAACCCAAAGACAATGGTGCGGAGCCCGAAGCCCGCTCCCATTAGAATATCTCCATTATTGACCGGTACCGAATATTCACCGGTGCTCGTGCTGAAGGTTCGTTCCCCCAGCTCACTTAATTTAAAGTTGAGATCGCTGCTGTTTAATACCGCCGACCGGGGATTGCCCTGCAGGTCATTATAATCAAAGGTGATATCCTGTCCCCATGCCATGCCCGTATCCCAGAAAGCAACACCTGTCAAATTATACAGCGGCAGGATGGGAATGGGCCCCGGCAGGATAGCCGCAAAAAGAGGGAACCGGAATTCCGCATTGATAAGACTAAATTTGTCCCCATACGTAGCATTATACGGGTGGCCGCGCAAAGGAAGGGCAGGCAGAGTAAAGAACGTATCCCCCAGGCGGTCCAACGGCAGTGAATTGCCCGACCATTGCTGGTTAATCCAGCCCAGCATACCTCCCATAAAATAGGTTTGCGAGTCGCTGCCGAAGGAGGCGGCCCCGGAACCACGCAGTGCAAAGGAATACCGGCTGCCGAGATTGAAATACTTTCGGTAATCACCCAGAATCGAGGCAAATTGCGGTGTTTCACTGGTAATGGGCGGACTTGCCGTAAGGCTCACCGAATAGCGCGAACCCCCGGCAGGAGTAATATAACCGGGTAGCGTTCGATCACTGGTATAGGTAGCCTGTGGATAAAGAAAAGTGGAGGTTTCGTTCTGGGTCTGGTTGGAAAAAGCGATGGAGAAATCCTGGGCCAGACCGATGGCAGACAGTCCCACATCGATGCGGCGGAACTTATCAATGGGATACTGCATGTTAACGGCCCCGCCATAAGACCGAAAGCGATAGAGCTGACCGGAAAAATCCTGGAAGTTGCTGGCGTTGTGGAAAAAGTTAAAAATCCAGTTCGTACGTTTCTCCATGTAGCCGTACTGTAAAAAGTAGCTGCTGTTGCGAAGATCAAAGTTCAGATTACTTCCAAACGCTATCTGATGATTGCCCAGCAAATCACTGAACACAATCTGGGTCAGCCCGTAGGTCCCGTAGTAGGTTGAAAAACTGCCCCCCGCATACACCAGGTCCGTCGAAAACTTCAGCCGGTAATCCCGGGGGATGTACCGCCCGTCGTCCGTACGGTTTCCTTCCAGATCAAACTTTGATTTATCAAGATACTTGGCAGCAAAAACGGTGTCTTCCTCTACCGACGAATCAAACACGTAGTTTCGGAAATCAATCTCATCGGTTTCTTCCTCTTCTACCTCCCCTTCGCCCGTGGTATCAGCCTTCGCGACTTCACCGGCCGTGGTGTCTGTCTCTATGGTATCCAGAACAGCCTGTTTGGGCTCTCTTTCCATCACATCCTTTACCGCTTCCTCGGAAAGGCTGCTCTCTCCAAGCGGTTTTGAGAGAAGCATCTCTCGCACATACTGTGTGGCCGGTACCCGCTCGGCTTCCGTCTCCTGAGCCCGTCGCTGCGCCCACTGGTTGGGTTCCAGCGGCTGATCTTTCTTCCGGGTAAGCGGCGCCCGGACCATAAAAATGTCGAGCGCCCCCTCGTTGATCGTATTCACCGCCAGCCGGCTTCCGTCGGCACTCACCGACATCTGCATAACACCGGTCTGGAGATCCGTCAGCGGAGAGGTGGTCCGGTCGTTCAAATTCATCTGGTAGACATTGGGGATGCCGTTTTCATCCGAGATAAAAAACAGTTCGCCATCGCGGGTGGTTATCGGCTGATTCTCGTTCCACTGGGGGGTTATGGTTAACCGCTCTGCGCGGGACGCCCCCAGCTTCACCGAATAAATGTCGGTGCTGTAAAGATCATCGGTCAGCAACAGGCTGCTTGTATTTTTAACCCTGTTGAGATTCACCTCGTCCCCGCGGCTGGAGACGAAATAAATCGTTTCGGAATCCGCCCCCCATGCCGGCTCGTAATCGGATATCACATCGTTGGTAACATTATTGAATTCTTCCGTCTGCAGGTTATACACGTAAATATCCTGGAAGGGACCGATGTTGCCGTCAAAAGCAATTTTATTGCCATCCGGCGCCCAGGCGACCGAACCGATCGCATCCAGGCGGGGAAACTGTATCATCTGCACCTTACCGGTGTTATAATCAACGACCGCCAGGTTGTCTTTTCCTTTTGATTTGGAGGAAAGGGCTATCTTATCGCCCCGGGGCGACCAGGTCAAATTGGGATTTAAAATATTCAGCTCTTCAAAATTTACGTTGTCTTCTCCCTTGATGAGCGTCTTGAGCTTTTCGCCGGTTAGCGCGCTCACCACAATGACATCGAAATAGCCGCGCGCATTCGTAATCATGGCAATTTTATCGCCCTGCGGGGAAACCGAGGGACTGGTATTATAGGTGCCGAACTTATCCCTTTCGGTCACCAGTTCGGCGAAGTCGTCAATTTTTTCCCGGTTTGCGACCTCCGGCAGGTAGCGTTTCCGGTAAAAATCCCTCCACTGGTCGGTAAGCTCTTCAATGTTGTATCCCGTGGCGCGGTTAAAGGCAGCTTCCACGCTTCGCTGCGTCTTCATGATTTGTATTATTTCAGTGATCTTCTGCCGTCCGTATTCCTCCACAATATAATTCCAGACCGATTGTCCCCCGCGGTACGCAAAATAACCGCCCAGCCGGGGGATCGGGGGCAGGTAGTCGTTAATAATCGCATCCCGGATCCACATATCCGTTTCCGTATCCCAGCCAAGCGAGGTGTATTCAGCCATGCCCTCGTTAAACCAGAGCGGAATCTGAAGGGCATTGCCGCTCAGGCGCGACTGGACATTCCCCCCGTAAAACATATCATTAATGAGGGCATGATAAAGCTCGTGCTGAAGCGTGCTGCGAAACTGGGTGAAATCGCCCTGGAACGGCATGGTAATCCGGTTTTTATAGGCATCAGTAGCCCCGCCGATCCCTTCCGCACCGGCCGGAAGAGGGATCACATTGGTCTGCGCGAAGTCGTTGTGCGAGTCATAGATAATGACCTGTATGCGATCGGCAATCTGATGGTCAAAATCTTCGTGAAGCTGCCGCAGGGCCGCTTCCAGGGAAGTGGCGGTAAAGTTCGCCAGGTCATAGTTCCTGGATGTGTAGTAATATACGTCAAAATGTTCCGACTGAATATACCGCCAGTCGAAATGGTCGTATTGTACCCGGTTCTTGCCGAAGGAAAAATACTGGGCGCTGGCTTCATGGACCGCACCGGCCGCAAAAACCATCACAAACAGGCCTGTTAAGAAGCGGGATAACAATTGTGATTTGTCCATGTCGTTGTTGCTGTTCTCTGTTTGTCAAAATATTACATTATTACCCATCATCCACAAGTGTAAGATCAATTTGACGCGCTTTTATATCCGTATTAACAACTTTAACCCTCAATTCCTTCCCAAGCTGGTATTTTTTGCCGTGGTTTCTACCAATCAGGCAGTGTTGTTTATCATCATACACATAATAATCGTCGTCGAGATCACTTACGCGCACCATACCTTCGCAGTGGATATCCTTGAGATCCACAAAAATACCGCTCTCCATCACACCACTGATAACGCCGGGAAATTCTTCGCCGAGATGCTGGCTCAGATATTCCACCTGCTTTAATTTAACCGAATCTCGTTCGGCGTCAATGGCCGCACGTTCTCGTTCGCTGCAGTGGGTCCCCAGCTGCTTCAATTCATTATAGGAATAACTGGGCTGCCCGCCCGCATAGCTCTTCAGCAGGCGGTGCACCACCACATCGGGATAACGACGGATCGGACTGGTAAAGTGTGCATAATTTTCGAAGCCGAGACCGAAATGCCCGATATTATTTGGACTGTATTCGGCTTTGGCCATAGCGCGCAGCATCAGGTCATTGACCGTCAGCTCGATGGAGGTATCTTCAATCTGTTCGAGCAGTACGTTGATTGCTTTTGAGCTTACGGTGGGACTGTCAATATGAAAGTTGATGCCGAACGGCTTGACGTTGTCTTCGATGTTCTTCAGCTTGTCGAGGTCCGGCTGATCGTGTATGCGGTAGAAGAAGGGAAACAGATCTTTTGTCGTGGGTTTATTGGAGCGCTCGCGCAGCTCATCCACGTGGCGGGCAACCGTCCGGTTGGTCATCAGCATGCATTCTTCCACCAACCGGTGCGCAAACAATCGTTCTTTAAGCTTTACATCGATCGGCTTGCCGTTCTCATCGAGCACAAACTTGGGCTCGGGGGTGTCAAAATTAATGCTGCCCTCCTGGAACCGCTTATTCAATAGTATGCGGGCCAGCCTGGCCGCCAGCTTCATCTCACTGGCATAGGCACTCCGGGCCCCGTCAATCACTTCCTGTGCCTGCTCGTAGGTAAACCGGTGATCGGAATGGATGACCGTCTCTTCAATGGTATGCCCCACCAGTTTCCCATTGGGCGTAAGCTCCATAAAACAGCTGTAGGCCAGCTTGTCTTCATTAGGACGCAGGCTGCAGACCCCGTTGCTGAGTTTTTCCGGCAGCATCGGGATCACCCGGTCTACCAGGTACACGCTGGTCCCCCGATTCAGGGCTTCCTCATTCAGTATGGTTTCGCGCGGCATATAATGCGTGACGTCGGCTATATGCACGCCCAGGTAGAAATTACCGTTATCCAGCATCTCAATACTGATGGCATCATCAAAATCTTTGGCATCTTCGGGATCGATGGTAAAAATCGTCTTGTCCCGTATATCATGACGCCGCATAATTTCTTTTTCGGGGACCCCGGTCGAAATATTTTCGGCATAGGCTTCCACTTCCTCCGGGAACCCCGCCTTGATCTGGTTTTCGGCCAGAATTGAGAGCAGGTTGGCATCATTGGTCCCCTCTTTGCCGAGCACTTCAATAATCCGTGCTTCCGGCAGCGACTGGGGATGAACCCAATCCACCAGTTCAAAGGCCACCTTATCGCCGGGCTGTGCTTCCCGTACATTGTCGGGGAGCACAAAAAAATCGGTATGGGCCGACTTCTCGTCCGGCTTTATGAGATAGTTCTGTTTGCCCTTCTTTTTGAGGGTACCGACGAACATACTGCGCCCGCGTTCTACAATTTCTATGGTTTTCCCTTCGCGCCGCTTGCCCCGTCCCCGGTCAAAAAGCTCGACTTTGATCATGTCATCCTGCAGCGCCATGCCCAGGTGTTTCGATTTGACCCGTATATCTTCATCAAATTCCTCCGTGATAAGATAGCCGGTCCCCCGCCGGCTGATATCTATTTTGCCGGTTACGATATTTTTATTGTTGCTTTTATTCCCGTTGGAAGTCGCCAGTTGAATGGCGCCGCCCCGGCGTTTTACGATCAGATTGCGATCAAACAAACTGTTGATCGCGCTCTTAAGCCGGTTATTATCTTGATTGCTATCTACTTTTAAAATATTCTGTAATACATCAAATGGAAGCTGTGCTTCCGGATTATTCTTTAAGATATCGAGAATAATCTCTTCAAACGTTTCTTTTTTGCTTTTACTCATCAAATAAATCTTTCTATAGTTTTATATTTCTTATTTTTCTTTTCGTGCTTCAATAGCTGCTGTATCCTGGTTCTTGTCTTCCTCCTCCCCGCGAGCAGGCGCAGTGGAGGAAGTTCCCATTATTTTATTCCACAATTCCTGCCAGGTATTAAATTGAAACTGGGTTTCCAGGCCCACTCCATCTACGCTGGGCGTTACATCGCCCGCCTGCGATTGCGATCCAAAATTACTCAATATCTGGTTTTGCCGGTGAAAGGCAGTCAGCGAGAGTCTCCTGCTGATACGATATGTCGCATTCAAGTCTCCAATACGGTCTCCTAACGTGGTTTGCGGACCTCCACCTGTTATCTGACCTTCACGCCGTAAGATGAGGCGGTCGTTATACAAACGCAATGCAATTCCCAAATCAACTTCGTTGTAGGCATTTAGGTTAAAATCGATGTCCATACGACTCACATCACTGTCCAGCAATGCATTAATCTGGTTGGAAAGCAGGGGACTGATTACCTGGTTTGAGAGCAGGGGGTTCAGTACCGTGGATCCTCTCGTCAGGTTCTGGCTGAGTGATGCCGTCGCGCTCCCGGCTCCCTGCGTCGGTATAAATTGTCCCGTAAACAGGATACTGGTAGCCTGCAGGAGTTTTTGCTGCTCGTCACGGTTAATCTGATTAATCGTATACGACAACGTTGGATTGGACGAGAGGTCCAGTGAACTCGGCAACTCAAAATAATAACTATTTTCAACACTATTCAACGTTCCTGTGATATTTACGATCAAATCGACAGGAACTTGCTGGCTGTTGCCCTGGTTCTGGGATTCTATCCTTCCCTCGGAGATAAGAGTCGATATATTGGGACGGGCGTGATAAATAGCGCTTATATCGAGGCGGGCATTGTCGGGCGGCCCTTCCCAGACGATTGTCCCGCCGGATTGCAAATCCAGCCTCCTGCTGATGATTTCACCCGTCACGAACTGGTAGGTACCGCTGGCGATCTGATACCGTCCAAACATCTGCACCTCCTGGTCCTGCATGGAGATGCGCATCTGCCCCGATCCCCGGGCGTTCAGCTCTTCCCCGGTGACCGGATCGAAGATAAGGTTTACCGCAATATTGTCAACGGTATTGAATTGCAGGTCCAGATCGAAACGTTCGCTAAAGGTCATATCCTCGATTTGACGCTGCAGGCGTTCCTGCTGGGTTTCCTCATCCTCTTCAGATGAGGCTGCACCGCCCCTTCCTCGAAGGTCAAAGGAATCGACATACCGGATGAACTTGCCGGTTTCGGTAAGTTCGGTTTCCTCCATCAGCGGTATGGATATCCGGGAGTCGTTGGTAACCCGCAGGGGATTTTGGGTACGCATGTACATATCCGTATTGGAACCACTGAGGCGTACGGTACCCGATCCGGAAACATTTCCGAAGAAAGGGACATCGGGATCCATACTGCTGTTCAGGAACTGGAGCCCGTCCATGGCCAGCGAGAGATCCAGGTAGGTACGCGGGTTGAAGTCGTTCAGGTCGATCGTACCCCAAAGCGTACCGGACCCGCCTTTGGTATCCATGACGGACAACGAATCCAAAATTACGCCATCCTGCCGGTCAAACGTCACCGGCCCATTGATAAAGTAATTGGTGTTGACAAACTCCGGCTTGGCAAAAACATTCTGAGCCTCAAAATCGGCGTGGAAATCGAAATCATCGAAATTGCCGGTAAGATATCCCTCGCCCGTCGCCTGTCCCTCCATCTGCTGGAAAATATTATCCACGATGAGGCGAACAACCCACATGTCAATCTGTTTAAAATCAGCGTCAAAATAAAATAAACTGTCCCGCTCGGCAGCAGAATTGTCTGTCGAAAAATAGCCGTCAAGAACAATATGCTGCTGGACGCCATCATTCTCTTGCAGGTATGATTTATACTTCTGGGGATCGGTAAAAACCTCAATCCGGGTATCAAACCGATCATTCGGGGGACTATAACTGCTGTTAAAGGATATATCCCCGACCAATCGATCGTTGAGGGTAAACCGGTCGACCTCAAGCTGTCCCTGTATTGTGGGCTGATCCATAAGGGACTGCGTCATCAACCCCCCATTTAGTACTCCTCCGAAGTCAATTTCACCTTTCACCAGATCGGATATTCGGGCCAGGTTAATATCCCTGAGCGTATACGACAGCGAATCGTCCCGGCTGCCACTCAAAGCTCCATCAAGCTGAAAAAACTCGTCCTCGTTTTCAAAACTGAAATCGTTAAACATCACCCGTTCCCGCTCCATAAAATGCAACGACGGCCTACCCTGGTTCACCCACGCATAGGAGTCATTGCCAAGGTAGAATGCCTCAACAGAAGTGACGAGGGAACTGTCCGTGATCCCTCCCGACAGCTCCAGGTTAAAGCTGGCATCTTTTCCGATATTCTTGATGCGCTGATGGTAGTAGAGCGAATCCTGTTTTAGGGCAAAGTCGATTCCCACCGAATCCATATCTGTCAAGTTGGAGTGAAGCGTCCCGACATCCGCTTTAAAATCGATGGATGAAGAGGCCCTCAGCGGGCGGTCACTGCGGAAGTTGGCCGTCAGCTGGGACTGTCCGTCCCG
>NZ_JBEPWZ010000105.1:0-9495 GCF_041642155.1 Fodinibius sp. | reverse complement strand
AATGGATTGTACGGTAAACCCGGCGCGCTGGGCCTTGGCGACATCCACATTGACCATATACTGGGGATAGTCGGTATTAAAATAGGAGGCCGCATACTGTATTTCCGGCCGCTGAAACAGGGCCTGCTGGACCTGCTTGCTGGTTTGATCCAGTTCGCTCAGCTCGGCATTGCTCAGATCCTGTACGTTGACCGTAAACCCGCTGGTGTTTCCAAAGCCTGAAATAACGGGGGGAGAGAAGAAGGCGACATCCGCTTCCCGGATGCCCGATGTTTTTTCCTGCAGCTCGGCAATGACGTCGTTGACACTTTGCTCGCGCTGATCCCAGTGTTCTAATTTTCCGACGATAAATCCATACTGGCTGCCGGAACCGCTGATAATACCAAATCCTGAAATGGCCAGACGCGAGTCGATCACATCCATATCGGCAAGGATGCCGTCAAGTTCGGCCATCACCTCCTCCGTTCGCTCCAGGGAGGAAGAGGCGGGCAGGCTTACATTTGCAAAAAACGTTCCCTGGTCTTCATCGGGGACAAATCCGGAGGGGGTCGTCTGGAACAGCAGGGCAAACAGCGCTATAGCGCCAACCACGGTTGCCACGGCGGCCCATGAATTACGGGTGAAAAATCCCAATGTTTTTTTGTACCGGTATTTTGCGATATCAAAGGAGGTGTTAAACGCTATGGCAAATCGATCCAGCAGCGTTTTTTCTTCTCCTACCTGCTTGTGTTCAGGTTTCAAAACCAGCGCACACAAAGCGGGGCTCAGGGTCAGGGCGTTGACGGCCGAAATGATAATGGCTGTAGCGAGGGTAATACCAAACTGCTGAAAGAATACGCCGGTAGAACCGGTCATAAAGGTAACCGGCACAAATATGGCCGACATGACCAGCGTAATGGATACAATGGCCCCGGCGATCTCGTTCATCCCCTCGACGGCCGCCTCCGTCCCCGATTCCGCCCCTTCTTCCAATTTGGCGTGAATAATCTCCACTACGATAATGGCATCATCCACCACAATACCGATGGCCAGCACCAGGGCAAAGAGCGTGAGCAGGTTTACGCTGTAGCCGAAGAGATTCAGAAAGAAGAACGTACCGATGATCGATACCGGTACGGCGATGGCCGGAATGAGAGTGGAACGCCAATCCTGCAGGAATACAAAAACCACGATAAAGACCAGGAGGAAGGCTTCTAAAAAAGTAACAAAAACCTTGTCCATCGAAGCGCTCAGAAAGCTGTTGGCATCATAAACCGTAGTGTATTCGATGCCTTCGGGAAACGACCGGGCCGCGTCCTCGATCTCCGCCTTCACATTTTCCACCACCTCCTGCGCATTGGACCCGGCGGTCTGTGAGACAAACATCCCCACACTGGGTGCCCCGTTGGCGGTACTGATGACAGAATAGGTTTGCGCCCCCAGTTCCACATCGGCAACATCTTTCAGTTTGAGTAATTCAGAAGCTCCGGAACCTTCCCTGATAATGATATCTTCGTACTCGGGCACCGTCGAAAGCCGTCCCTTGTATTTCAGGGTATATTGAAACGACTGTCCGCTGTTTTCCCCGATCGCCCCGGGAGCGGCTACAAAGCTTTGCTCATTCAGGGCCGCTATGACATCGGCAGGCACCAGGTTGTAGGAAGCCATGACATCCGGCTTCATCCAGATACGCATGGAGTAGGTGTTAGCGCCGAAGGCGTCCGCTGTTCCCACGCCATTCACACGCTGCAGGCGGGGGATGAGGTTAATACGGGCATAATTTTCAATGAAGGTCCCGTCATGGACTTCCCCCGGGCTGTACAGCGTGAAAATAAGCAGCCGGCTGGTCTGCTGCTTCTGGGTGGTGACGCCGGTTTGAGTAACCTCCTGGGGCAGCTGGCTGGAGGCTTGCGAGACACGGTTTTGAACATTTACGGCCGCAATATCGGGGTCGGTCCCCAGTTCGAAGTACACCTGGATTTGAGCCCGCCCGTTGTTGCTGGCGGTCGAGGTGATGTAGGTCATGCCTTCCACCCCGTTGATCTGTTCTTCGAGGGGAGCAACCACACTATTGAGAACGGTTTCGGCATTGGCTCCCGGATAGGTAGCCGATACCTGGATGGTTGGAGGCGCAATTTCGGGGTAGAGGGAAACCGGCAGGGCGTTATAGCCCAAAAAGCCGAGAATAATGATGATAACGGATATGACCGTGGATAACACCGGTCGTTCTATAAAGCGTCTTATCATTGTAGCGAAATTAGAGTCTTAAAAATTGATGCTTCTAAAACAGAGGATCCCTAAATGTCTTAATCAGCCTGTTGTTGGTCCTTCACGGTCAACTCCTGGTACAAACTGTCGGCATCGACCGGGCGGGGGGTAATTTCGGTTCCATCCTGGAGGTTGCCCAGGCCCGCAGTAACGATCTTGTTAGCGGCCGCGAGTCCCTCTTCCACCACAAACAGTTGTTTGGTAGAAAGTGGAAGGGTGGTGATTTCGGTACTTTGTACCGTATTGCTGTCGCTGACCGTGTATACAAACCGCTTGTTCTGTATCTCGTAGGTAGCCGATTTGGGTATGACCACAGCTGAATCCCGGCGGAAGGGAATCTGTACGTTTGCTGATCCCCCGCTCCGCAGTATCTCATTCGGATTGGGAAACAGGGCCCGGAACGAGGCCGACCCGGTTTCCCTGTCAATGAGTCCGCTTGCCAGCTTTAAGGTCCCCTGCTGGTCATAGGTAGAATTATCGGCTAATATCAGATTCACGTCGGGCATATTTGAAATCTGCTCCTGTAGGTTTGTGTTCAATTCTTCCCCTGAAACATTTTTGGACATCTCCAGCAGCTCACGCTCACTCATCGAAAAGTAGGCGTATATTCGGGAGATATTGGATATGACCGTCAGGGGCTCGGCTATGGTACTACTCACCAGGCTGCCTATGCGGTACGGGATGGTGCCCATGACGCCGTCGGTGGGACTTTTAACATCCGTATAGCCCAGGTTGACACGCGCATTTTCCAGGGTCGCCTGCGCCTGTGCCAAAGCGGCCTGCTGCGATTCCAGGTTGTTTCGGGCCGATTGCAACCGGTATTCACTAATGATGTCTTTTTCCGCCAGTTTGCTCAGGCGCTGCACTTCATCTTCAGCGGTATTGATGGCTGCCCGCACCGCTTTGACATCCGCTTCGGCCGATCGCACATCCTGCTCATACTGTTCACTGTTCAGTTTGAACAAAGTTTGACCTTCCCGCACAATATCGCCTTCATCTACGGGCATGTCGACAATATAACCCTGAACTCTCGGGCGAATTTCCACGGTCTGTATACCCTCCAGGGTAGCGGGATAGCTGCTGGTTAATTCAATCGACCGGGGCTGAAGGGTTAAAACGGGATACGGTTGCACCTGCTGTGAATTGGCTTGCCCGCCCTGTTCTCCAGAAGGCCCGCAGGATACGGTGACCAGTAACGTTGTGAATAAGAGCAGGATTCCTGGGTTAAATGAATGCGTAAGCGTCATGAGATGATGATTTCTATAGTTATTTTTTAAAATGCTACCCGCAAACTTGACGGCGTCAACAAAGCTCTTCGGAATCGATCTGTGTATATATTTCGGCAAGGACCGATTCGAATTGTTGCAGATCTTTCTCGGAGATATCGCGGGTCATGTCGTTGTTCACTTGCTTTGCCAGTTTTTTGGCCTTTTCTAACATCCGCACACCGGGTTTGGTAATCAGTAATATTTTTCTTCGCTTGTCTTCCGGATCGGTGGTACGCGCCACAAAATGCTTTTCCTCCAGCTCGTTTAAGTGCCTGGCTATAGCAGACTTATCGCGATCGAGAATTTTAGTCAGGTCTTGTAAAATTAATCGTTCTTCATTATTCACTATGTTGAGAATGAAATATTGTTCAAGGGTCAGGTCAATATTTTGGAGGGTGAATTTTTTATCCAGTACCCGCAGGATTCCTTTTACGGTAAATCCCATTTTACAAGCAAGCGTGTTACAGCGTAGCTTTTGTTTTAGCGACATATAGATGTATGAGTTAATATTTTTAGGAACGACCAAAGAAAAACATATTGGTTGATACATGCAACTAATTAACGAGTAAACAATAGAGCCTGACCGCGAATTTTACTTCTTTTATCAATTTACAGGGTATACATCCGCGCGTTAGATGATCTGCGTGGCCGGAGAGTTTAGGGTAATAGGGCCGGATTATGTTGATACGGTAGTATTTGTCCTGGAAAAAAAAATCAAAAGCCCGGCTGATCGCTTTTTTAAACCATGAAAATAGAGGGTCAGGATAATTATTTGTTTTATTACTGCCGACGAATTAGCTTCTTGTAGGTGCGTCTGGCCCCGCCATTTTTTTTTAAAGGAAAAATTGTATGTTAGTATCGTCAATAATAATAGTTGGATAACGCGTATTTTTTGATGGTGTCTCATTTTTGAGAAGAGGGTAATTTTCATTACCTTTTTTAAATGTTTTTAGGGCCCATTTAATTTTTTTGTTAGCGACAAAAGTACCTATTTATAATAAAAAGCAATTATTTAAGTAGTTTTATGGATTTATTTGACAAGCTTCAGTGCCGCCCGAGCCCTTTAGGAAAGTTTACTTCCAAAGGTTACGGCTACTATACCTATCCTAAATTAGAGGGACCGTTGGGCCCTGTAATGAAATTTAATGGCAGGGATGTTATCGTATGGAGTATTAACGATTATCTTGGTATCGGCAGCAATGAAGAGGTCAGGGAATATGACATAAATATAGCCCGCGACTACAGCCTCAGCAGTCCCATGGGAGCACGGCTGATGACCGGCAACTCTGACGATCACGAGAAACTTGAAGAAGAACTGGCTGATTTTGTCCATAAACCGGATGCCTTGTTGTTAAATTACGGGTACCAGGGAATCATGAGCGTGATTCATGCGCTGGTAGATCGCAACGATATCCTTATTTATGATGAATTGAGTCATGCCTGTATTGTGGACGGCAAGCAGCTGGCGATGGCAGAAAAGTTTGTATTCAAGCATAATGATATCGACAGCTTTGCAAAGCAGTTAAAGCGCGCCCATCGCAATGCACAACCCAATTCCTCCGTCCTGGTGGTCACAGAAGGTGCTTTCGGAATGACCGGAGACCTGGGCATTCTGAAGGAAATGATCGCCCTCAAGGAAGAATATCCCTTCCGTCTGCTGGTCGACGATGCGCACGGTGTGGGCACCATGGGGGACGATGGCTCCGGTACGGGCACACACCTGGGCTGTCACGACGGCATTGACATCTATTTTGGGACCTTCGCCAAAGCTTTTGCCTTAATCGGTGCGTTCGTTGCCACGGAAACCCGCGTCGTTGAATTTTTGAAAGCCAATGCACGAAGCCAGATTTTTGCCAAGTCAGTTCCGATGCCTATTGTAAAGTCGGCGCGCAAGCGGTTGTCCATGATTCGCCAACATCCTGAATGGAGAGAACAACTGTGGTCAAACACCAGGAAATTGCGTGCCGGACTCCGGGAGATCGGCTATAATGTACTACCGGCAGAATGCCCCGTAACCCCTGTGCTGACCAAGGGAAGTACGGATCTGTGTCAGCTTATCATGCGCAGGCTTCGCGAAGAACATGGCGTTTTTGTAAGCGGAGTGACTTACCCGGTCGTGCCCAAGGGGACGGTCCTCATCCGTTTGATTCCAACGGCAGCCCATACCGGCGAGCACATCCAGCAGACGCTGAACGGCTTCGATGCGATCAAGGATGTAGCGTTGAATAGTGTCAGTACCGAAGTCCAGAAGAAAATGACGGCATAAACAGGGAGTAAGCCAAGCCCGCTCTGTTATTTTTACCCGGGACCGGGAATGCAGGAGGATTTTTTTCAGAAGGTTATTCTATGCCCCATCCTGTCGCGGATAAGGAAAGAAAGCCTATCCGATTGCTCAAAGCGATCAGACAGGCAAAAAAGAGATGAAAACCGTGCGGAGCGCCCGAGGTCCTGGGGACAAACGGATGTGCACGGTTGCATAGGGGCTGTTTAAGTCCTTCTACACATCACTTCATTTCTGTTACGAAAAGAGTTTTTTCAACATCTGGATAACGCCCGACTTCTTATCCTTTTTAGGGCTGCTGCCGCTTTTGCCGCCACTTAGCTTGTCGTAACTGGGACGGGGAAGCTCCAACCCGCTGTCTTTGCTTTTTTTCTTGCCTTTGTGGCTTTTCTTGTTGCCGCTGCGTTGTTTTTTGTGGCCGGACTTGGAGGCGGGCTTCTTTTGATTTTTTTTGCGTTCCTCCAGCTTTTGCTTAACCTTTTTGGGAAGCTCCAGTTCCTTGGGAACCTGTGAAAGCTCTTTTTCTATTTTATTGATATCGCTGCGATCCTGCTTGGATACCAGGGAGACGAGACGGGTGGCCTTGCCGCTTCCCACCAGATCGGTGCGGTACCGGTACTCATCGGGGTCGCTGGGTACGTCATAGTTAATGACCTGGACGACGTTATCAATATCCAGCGCTGCGGCCGAGATATCCGCTACTAAAAGAAACTGAACATCTCCATTGGTAAAATTGGCCAGCCGTTGTGCGATTTTCTCGTCCGAAAGTTTTTCATGCAGGCTGGTGGCTTTGAAGTTTTGTTTACGCAGCGTCTTATAGAGGCGGTCCGTTCCGCGTTTGGATGCAGTGAAGACAACGCACCGGTCATGTGGAGACTCCTCAATATGAGCCATGAAGGTCGTAATTTTCATGCGGTTAGGCACATAAATGTATCCCTGCGAGAGGCTTCCGGGCACTTTGGGCGGCTTGGAAAGCATTTGCGATTTCGATGGGTCAAAACCAATAGCAATACCGTCGGTTAAGGTGGTTTCAGCAAAGTCTTCCACTTCACTTGTTAACGTGTTGGTAAAAATAACCGTTTGATGCTCGGATATAACTCTTTTGAGTATGTTGTTTACCTTGGGGACCAGGTTTAGCGAGATGAGGGTGTCAATTTCGTCAATGACCAGGTAATCCACATGGCGAAATATGTAGCGCAAATCCTGTAAAATGGCGAGCAGTGGTCCCGGATTGCCTACGATGACCTGGGGAGTATTCTTCAACAGCTCTTTCTGCTGCTCCTCCTCGCCGTCAAGATCGATCGAGGCACACTCAATTTGTGCATGATAACCCATAGCCCAGATCAGCTCATCGATCTGTTTTGATTCCGCAGAATTGGGTGTAAGGATCAGGGTCGTAGTGCCTTCAACCTTCTCTTTGGCATCTATTTTAGCCAGGGCGGGAATGACAAACGTTGCATTTTTATCTTTCCCGGGTTCGGCCTTAATCAGTGCATCGTTGCCTTCCAGTATCTTTGGAAGCGCCTTTTCCTGTAATTCCGTGAGTTCAGTGTAGTTTACATCTTGCAGCCCGCTCATGATATTGGGGCTTAACGTCATATCTTCAAACTTCAACGTTCCAACCTTTCATTTAATTAACATTATCTTGCAAAATTGTATCGTTTCAAAAACAAACGATACTCATCAGGTAGCAGAATATACAAAACTTATAGGGCTTGCTCATCTGATTTTACAGACGATTCGTGCTCCTTTCCAAAAAGTTTTGCTATAGCACAGTTATGACCCGACACTGTAATATAAACGTATGTACCACCCACCATTATTGCCATTCCCAATAGGCCCAGCAGCCCCGCTTCGGGACCAAAGACCCCGCCGGTCCATAAATCGGGTCCTTTTTGTGCGATTTGGATGACCGAGGTATCCAGATGAGTGCCGCTGACCGGAAATCCAAAGACGGAAGCCTGTACAAAATTCCAGCTGAAATGAAGGCCTGTCGAGAGACCCAAACTTCCCGTCAGGATATAGGGAAGAGCCAGCACAATACCGGCCAGCATAATATTGAAAGTGGATAGGGCCGAAGCGTTGGGATTGTAAAAATGCAGCAAGCCGAAAAACAGGGAGGAGGCCAGCGTGGCAATGGCTACGGCCCCCCGGATTCCAAGCCAGGGGTATCGAAGACCCTCTGTAAGGTTCAGGAGCTGATATCCGCGGGAGAACCACTCCTCATAAAAGCCCACCAAAAGCATAGCGCCCAGGGAACTGAGAATTGCCCAGATGAAGGGAGGACCGGCTGACATGCCCCACCCGTAACCGGCGATGGTTACCCAGTCGAGCAACCACTCCGTGGCAAAAATAATGCTGATGGCCACCGCAGCGATAAGGGTACCGACCCAAAACTCTTTCCACCACAGGCTATTGAATGATAACCCGTATTCGCTGAGGGGTCGTTTGTCCAACAGCCGGGCAGCGATCCAAATGCTGGCCGTCACCCCAATGCACTGGGCTATCGTCGGGACGATACTCAGCGAACTTTCCCAGAAACTGCTAAAGGCAAAAGAGAGAAACCCCACCAGGAAGAACATCAGTATAAACTGGATGAGCACACGCCACCCGGCACGTATTCGCTGTTCCTCGCGGTTGAAAAATAAATTCATAATATCGGGAAACATTGGGAGTTCTGTAGCGGTTACTTTAATATGTAAAGGAGGTAGAATCTACATTAAATGCGGAAAAAGTCTAAAAATAAACCAACCTTATGAGCGATAGATTTGTTTTTCATGCTTCAAAAGAGGAAGTGGAACGCCAGTTTAACGTGCATTCAGACCGAGAGGACTATTTTGAGTCGCATTATAATATTACCCCCGGGTCGTTGATATCAGTCGTGTACCGGGAGAATAGTGAGCGCTTGATTAACAACTTTAAATGGGGATTGATTCCTCCTGATGCAAAGGATGAGCGCGAGGGAACAGAAAATTATGAGGCTACGATTGAAAACATACAGGAGGAGGAGTGGAAAAAAGAGTGTCTGCGGGAGCAGCGCTGCCTGATTCCGGCTCATGGATTTTATAAATGGAAGACTACGAAAAAGAAAAATACGCCTTTTTATATCCGGCTGCTTTCGAACGAGCTGATGGCTTTTGCCGGCATCTATTCGGTTTGGGAATCCGCGTCGGGACGCGATGTCTACTCCTGTTCCATCCTTACCACCAAAGCGAATGCCCTGGTACAACCGGTAGGTGACCGGATGCCGGTCATCTTGGAACCGGAGCATTACCAGGCCTGGCTTCGGGAAGAAGCGCTGGGTGATCAGACGCTTGACCGGCTTTTGCAGTCGTATCCGATGAGTAAAATGGCGGTCAATCGCGTTTCGGAGGAGGTCAACGATACCGAGAATAATCGTCCGGAGTTAATCCAGCCTATCCCAAAGTAGGACCACTGATTAAACTGATCGTTCTGATTTTTATGATTATCTATGTTACCCGCGTGATACCCGGGTAACATAAGCTGCGCAGTCCGGTTAATTATTGGATAGAGGGCGTTAAAAACCAGGGGTCTTATTCCATACCAGGCCCAAGCGATTTCAAAACGCAGTGTATATCCGCCCCGCTCGCGAGTCAATCCTCCCGGACCCAATGCTGACTTCCGGCGCTTGTGTCAGTTCCGCAATGGGATTCGTTTGCATAAACTGGGAAAGCTGGT
>NZ_JBEPWZ010000104.1:0-9610 GCF_041642155.1 Fodinibius sp. | reverse complement strand
GTTACCGGTGGCGTCGGCCAGCTCGGCGGTATCGGTTTGAATAACATTGCCGTCCCGGTCCTTGTCGCGGAGTTCGTAAACGGCCTTCCAGCTTCCCACATCGTTCCAGCCAAAGGAGCCCGGCACAACGAAAACATCATCCGAAGGTTCCATGATACCGTAGTCGATGGAGATTGAGGGACATGCGTGATAGAAGGCGTCAACCGCTCCTTTTTGGTTGTCGCCGCCGATGGCAGGCCGGAGCTTGTCGATCTGCTGTTTGATGTCCGGCAGATGCCGGCTGAACTCCCGGAGAATGGTCCCGGCACTCCAGACAAACATGCCGCTGTTCCACAAGAAATTGCCGGATTCGATAAATTGCCGGGCGGTTTGCTGGTCCGGCTTTTCACGAAATTGTGTTACCTTTTTTATTGCAGGTCCCCGGTAGCTTTCCGAAGAATCCTTGTCAAACTCGATATACCCGTAGCCGGTCTCGGGCCGGTCGGGCTGAATGCCGATGGTCACCAGATGATGACCTTCCCGGGCTTTGGTGTCCGCTGTTTTTAAGATAGAGAGGAAACTGTCGGTCTGGCTGATCAGGTGGTCGGCGGGAAGCACGGCCATCGTGCCCTCGGGATCCTGTTCGTGGATAAGCGCGGCGGCAAGGGCAACGCACGGGCCCGTATTTTTGGCTACGGCCTCTCCCACAATATTGTTTTGGGGGACCTCCGGCAGCTGCTGCCGGACCAGCGACACGTAGCGGTCGTTGGTGATGACCCAGATACGCTCGGGGGGGACCAGCGGCGCGATGCGATCGACCGTGGTCTGTAGCATCGTGCGATCGCCAAAGAGGGTTAAAAACTGTTTGGGATGTTCCCGGGTGCTTCGTGGCCAAAAACGGGTCCCGGATCCCCCGGCCATAATAACAGCATGCAACATAATATATAGTACAAGTTAAAGAGGATGAATTCTCTATTGCATGGAAAAGTAGCTAATATTGCGGCAATAGTGAAGCGAAGATATGGCCTGCTCGTTTTTTTTATTTCGTAGAGACCTTTTCAAACCCGCTGTTTGGCCCAATTATTATATTTTCGAGTATTCAACATCCTCACATATGGCTTTATATGCTTCGGTTTTGAAATCGCTCAGGCTTTGGTATTGCCCCCCCCTGGATTTCAAAGACCTCTTGGGAATGCGCAGAGACCGCTTGTCACGAAATTGGAAGCGGTTCACTCTGCGGAGTCGGCAGAGGGTTGAACTTGCTCCACCTCCACTTTGGTAAGGGTGAAGCTGAAGGTAGAGCCCTCGTTGGGGGTGCTTTCTATGAAGAACTCCTCCCCGTGCGCTTCCATGATGTGCTTTACGATTGCCAACCCGAGTCCGGTTCCTCCCTTTTCACGGGAACGCGATTTATCAATGCGAAAAAAACGTTCGGTCACGCGTTCGATATATTGCTGATCAATGCCAATGCCGGTATCTTTTACATAGACGAGTACCTTATTGGGATCTTTGGGAAAAGGGTTGGAGCCCACCGTTACCGATCCACCCGGCACATTATATTTGATGGCGTTTTCGACCAGGTTGATGAGCACCTGTTTGATCTGATTGCGATCTGCGCGAACCAGGGTATTTTCATTAAACGCTCCCATTTCCAGCGTTACATTCTCTTTTTTGGCTTTATACTGGAGGTTGTCAACCACATCCGAGGACACATTGTGGAGATAAATGCTCTGCACATCCGACTTCAGCTCCCCGGTCTCCAGCTTGGAAATTTCCATCAGGTCTTTCGTGAGGAGGATCAGCCGGCTGACGTTGCGCATGGCTTTCTTCAGGAACCGGCGGTTTACTTCATCATCATCAATGGCCCCGTTCAGCAAGGTTTCGATAAATCCCTGGACCGCAAAAATAGGGGTTTTGAGCTCGTGTGAAATATCGCCGATGAACTCTTTCCGGTAGTTTTCGATACGGTTAAGCCGCTGGATTTCGCGCTCTATCGTCTTGCTGGCCCGGATGGTTTGCTTGATGAGGTAGTCGAGCTCATCGTGTCCCCCGGTGGAGAGGCTGTCATAGTCCTCAAACCGCTTGCGGGCAATATTCCTGTTGATGCGGTTAAGGGTTTCCATCCGCCTGATGAACAGCCGGTAGGTAATGGCGTAGACGATACCGAAGGTAAGAATCATCAACAGGAGCCCGAAGAGGAGGGTCTGTTCCAGGCTGCTTTCAAAAATGATAAAAAACAAGCCGGTACCGGCACCGCCGACGGCGAGCGCTGAAAACAGTGCGGTCCTGAAAGAGAGGCGCGAGGATTTGGTAAACGGGGACTTCTTCATTCTTTAAAGCGATATCCGACTCCTTTAACGGTTTCGATATATTCTTTTCCCAGTTTTTCACGAATTTTGCGAACATGTACATCCACCGTGCGGTCAACCACATACACATTGTCGCCCCATACGTGGTTAAGCAGGGTCTGGCGATCCATTACCTTGCCTTTACGGTTGGCCAGAAAATATAGTAGTTCGAATTCTTTACGGGGTAAATGGAATTCTTCATCGCCCTGGGTCACAATATAGCGATCTTTGTCAATAACGATGTCGTGCACATTAATCCGATCGGCCATTTCCTCGGTTTCCTCGAAACGGCGCAGCACCGCTTTAATGCGCGAAATCAGTTTGGTGGTGCTGATGGGTTTCGTGATATAATCGTCGCCGCCTTTATCGAGTCCCTGGACTTCGGTCTTTTCATCGCCACGGGCCGTAAGCAAGATAATGGGGATGCGCTTGAGTTTGCTGTCACTGCGCATGTGCTCCACCACCTCGAGGCCGTCCATTTTGGGCATCATGATATCCAAAAGAACCAGGTCGGGCCGGTGTTTGCGGGCGACGTCGATACCCTCCAGTCCGTCTTCGGCTTTCAGAACGTCAAAGCCTTCTTTTTTGAGGTTATATTCGATAAGGTCGAGCAGGTCCTGTTCGTCATCGACGACTAAAATTGTTTTTCTGTCAGACACGGGCAAAAGATTAATTGTATGGGTTACGTAATATGAGAAAATTGCAATCTTAACGGTATCCGTTAATACTACAAAGAGCCCGCCTCAAATTAAAACCGCAGTATGTTAAATAATTGTTATGTATTAAGCTGAGCAAGAGCCATTTTGACCAGCTCCTGTACATTCTGTGCTGAATTCCCGTTTTTAACGGCCATAGAAACGGCTTTTTCCGAGTCTTTTTTCCTGAAGCCCAGCGACTGCAGAGCCGATACCGCTTCTCCTTTGAGGTTCCCTGAGACGGCACCGGCTGCCTGCGTGTAGGTGGCATCCACCATTTCGGACACTTTGTCTTTTAGCTCCAGGATCATCCGTTCCGCTGTTTTTTTGCCGATGCCTTTGATCTCGGAGAGCTTGCCTTTATCCTTCTGCACAATCGCGCCGGTAATCTCTTCGGCAGGCAGGCCCGACAGGATTGTCAGCCCGAGTTTGGGTCCCACGCCTTTGACCGTAATCACAAGCTCAAAAAGATCTTTTTCATTTTGACCTAAAAATCCGAACAGGCGCTGGTCGTTGTCGGTGATATGGTGGTGGACCAGCAGTTCGACCTTTTCTCCCCTTGGCGGAAGCTGTTCCAGTGTTTGTGTCGATATCTCCAGCTGATACCCCACGTCGCGGACCTCAAGGATAAGCTGGTTTTCTGATTTGGAATAAACCGTGCCTTTCAAGTATGCTATCATGGCTGTTGGGTAGACTTTTCTGCTTTAATGATGTCGGGACTGTCGCTGGGGGCAGGGACCCTTTTCAATTTCCTGTCCCTGACTCATGCCGGGGACCCGTTATTCTGAAATCCGATCGGGATTATTGGCTACGAAACTCTCCCAGCTCGAGGGACTGTTATTCTGATGCGTCTTTTTTTTCGATCTCGGAACCCGGCTTTGAATACCGTTCTGTTTCATCAGGTGGCACCAGGCTACGGCCAGAGCATCCGTGGCATCTTTGGAGAGTTTTTCGTCCGGCAGCTTTACCATTTTGCGCAACATGAAAGCAACCTGCTCTTTACTGGCATTGCCATTGCCGGTAATGGATTTTTTAACCTGCTTGGGATAGTATTCGGTGACCGGTATGCCGTTATTTGTGATCGCCAGCATGGCGGCCGCCTGGGCGCGTCCCAGTTTGAGCATCGCCAAAGGATCGACGCCATAAACCGGCGTCTCGACGGCACAGCTGGTCGGATGAAACGAAGCGATAATCTTTGATATTCTCTCGAAAATATGCTGCAGGCGATCCGCGTGGTCGTCCATTTGTGCCATATTGAGGGTATCGCAGCGCATAGCAATAAGCTTGCCGTTTTCTTTGGTGAGAATGGCATAGCCGGTCGTTCGGGATCCGGGATCGATACCTAAAAAAATGTCAGCCATAACAGTTGGTTCACCTGGTTTCTTAAAATATAACAGTTTACCTGCACCATTCCACATACTTAATTCTTATGAATAGAATCCTTTGTAAAACCTGCAAATTGATGGTGAACCAGATGCAGTTGGGGGCATGTGATGTTTTCCAGCATCATTTGCAACGATACTTCAGGTGAAGGTTTTGGAAACCATTGAGTTTGCCATGTTGGGCTATCGAAGAATCTCCAAATAACAACTGGGGATTTTTAAAGGAGATCCTCGGCTGCGTTAAGGATGACAGTCGGGTTTTGCAAAAAGCCTCTTATAATAAGAAAAGCCCCGGTGGATCTTCACCGGGGCTTGCAAGGTACATGTCGGTCCTTTGAATGCTACTCTGCAAAGGTCGTTTGCGTTTGCATTTCTGTGATATAATCTACCACCGAATTGTGACCATAGGTTGAGGCCAATATCAGCGCTGTGTTATCATTGTCGTCTTTTAGCGTGGGATCAGCGTTGTGAGCCAGCAGCTTTTTAACAACGTGTGACTGTCCTGTTTCTGCTGCTATCATCAACGCCGTTTTCCCTTCCTGGTTGCGGACGTTGATATCGGGGTTGTGAGAGAGTATGATATCCAGGATACGGAGATTGCCAACTTCAGCGGCTACCATCAGCGGAGAGTCGCCCTGCCGGTTGATGAGGTTGACATCCATTCCTTCTGCAAGCAATATGTTGATGCTGGTATAATCGATACTGCGAATGGCCGTAAATATATTATCTTTAATAGTGTCAGTTTTAACGGCAATAGTGTCAGTGTTGGAATTAGCCCCGGCACCAGATACCACTAAAAGGGTTAGGCTGATGCACAAGATTAATCCTTTGAAAGTTTTCATAGGTAATATAGAACGTTGTTTTTTATCTATTTTATAAGAGCTGTCTGCGCTCTCAATTAGTGAGCCCAAAGATACGAACCTTACGAGGGGAAGGTTATGCAGGGACCAGCTAATGAGATAAAACAGAAAGCTTTAGGGGGCATAGTCAGGCTGCCTTAATAACTAAATAGAAAGGGGATAATAAGCTAATTGATACCGATATCGTTATATAACCATTGAATTAGGTAAACAGGCAGGCCTTAGCCTAATATAAAGGGACGATGAAGATCCGAAAATGCTGTGCGTATCCTGTTCGGCACCGAACTAAAAGGTTATTTGTATTCCTTGAAGGTACCGATTCTTGCAAAGTAGTCCCTTGCCGCTTCCATGACCCTGGGCGCCAGGATAAGCCCGGAAATCATCGTGGGTATGGCCATGAGGGCGAACATCCCGTCAATAAGGTCGATGACAGCCCCGATCGAAGCGACCGAACCAAAAATAATGGATCCCACATAGAAATAATTGTACCAGTGTTGCCGTTCAGCTCCGATCAGAAACCCGAGGCACTTGGTGCCGTAATACGAGTAGGTGAGCATGGAACTGATCGCAAAGAAGAGTACACAAATGACCAGCAGGTAGGTGCCGACGGCGGGCAGTGCTTCGTTAAACGCATTTAGGGTTAGGGTTACACCATTGGCTTCAGTGGATTTCCATACGCCGGTGACCAAAATGGCCAGGGCGGTCATGGTACAGGTAATGATCGTATCGATAGCGGGACCCAGCATGGCAACGAGTCCCTCGCGGACGGGCTCTTTTGTTTTGGCAGCCCCGTGGGCCAGGGCCTCGGTCCCGAGTCCCGCCTCATTGGAGAACACCCCCCGCTGAATTCCTATGACGATCAGCGAACCTACCGCGCCTCCCATCACGGATTTGCCGGTGAAGGCGTCGGTAAAAATAAGTCCCAAATAATAGGGGATATCCTGTATATGGATGGCCAGGATGACCAGCACACAGCTCACGTAGATGACAACCATGGCCGGAACCAGCCGCGAGGTGACCTTCCCGATACGGGTGATGCCGCCGAATATGACGAAAGAGACGATGACCACCAGCACCAGTCCCGTAATAAGATCGCCGCCCATGTGCGCATTGGCAGCGACCCAGCCCTGGGGAATATAGATGGTATCCCGGAGAATCTGGGTGAGCTGGTTGGCCTGAAAGATCGGGAGGGGACCGAAGATGCCGGCGGCGGCAAAGAGAGCCGCCAGCGGTTTCCACCTTTTGCCGAGTCCCTCGGTAATCACGTACATCGGTCCCCCTTGAATTTTGCCCGCCGAGTCCTTGCCGCGGTATAAAATAGCGAGCGAACAGGTAAAGAACTTGGTGGCCATTCCCACAAAGGCACTCACCCACATCCAGAAGAGCGCGCCGGGGCCGCCCATAAAGATCGCAACGGCAACGCCGCTGATGTTCCCCATGCCGACCGTGGCAGCAAGGGCACTGGCGAGCGCTTCAAAGTGGGAGATATCCCCGGGATCATCCGGATTGTCGTATTTCCCGCGTAATATCTCAAGGGCATGAATAAAATACTTAAAGGGAGCAAAGCGGGAGTAGATCATGAAAAACAGTCCCCCGCCCACCAGCAAATACACCAGCGGCATACCCCACATAAAGCTTGAAAACGCAGCCAGATACTCTTCAATACGTCTCAGAACGGATACCTCGGATAACTTTATTCATGTTGATTTATCAAGCAGTGTGAATATACTAATTAGATCGGCAAAAAAAGATGAAATCAGTGCCCGGGGGCGCAATACCCGCTCTGCGAAGCAGGCTGGCTATTTGTGCCCGGTGGTGTTGACCATGAATAATAAGGTGATGCAGGATATCGGAAAGGGGCGTTTCGAACTGCCCTTTGGAATTCGTATAGGAGATATTCCGGTCCAGTTCGGAACGATTTTCTTCAATCAGCAGCCGCCACTTTTCGGTATAGGTTTTCAGCTTTTGCAGGGCAACGGATAACCCATAGTCGGGCCAAATCTTCGGATTCTCGTCCACTTGGTTCTTAATGCGGCCATACCATACTTCCTGGGTGCTGGCGATATGGCCGTAACAGGAGATAGCCTGCTCGGCGCCGGGAAAATCCAGATGGTCCTGGAGGGTTAACAGAATCTGATCATTGGCCCATATGTCGTAAGAAAACAAACGAAGTAATCGATCGGCTGAATGCATAGTGTCATTGCTGTTTTATGATAAATGTTGATGATTAGTATGATCATATCCGAATCATTGCAATTATACAAATTTTGAAGTGGAAAGCGGTAGCCTATGTTAAGTTGAATTCTGGTTAAGGTACTGTTGGCTGTGGACAGTTTTAAGTGGAAGTGAAAAGTAGATCGTATTAATCTTTAAGCCCAGGAGGGCTCGAAAAACCATGATTTTTGTTCAATGTCAAAGCCTGAGCGATTTCACAAGCGCAGTGTATTATATATTTGTAGACTACAGGGGAGGATGCTAAAATCGTGAAAATGTAAAGATTGAGCAAAACAATGGTTTTGGAAAGTCCTCTGTAACTGCGTGTAAAACTGGTAAAGCACAAGGAGATTTTCTCTTGAGGGATGACCAAATAACCCGTATCTATTGACAAATAATTTTAGCTTTGAATAAATAAAAATATGAGGTATCACACGCCATGCTGTTAGCACTGGATATCGGGAATAGTAACATCGTGATCGGCGCATCCAATAACGGAAAATGGATTCACCAGTGGCGAATCCAAACGGATGCGGACAAGACCGCTGATGAGTACAGCGTTCTTTTTCAAAACTTATTCTCGAATAGCGGCCTGGGTTATCAGCAGCTTGACCGTGTGATCGTTTGCAGTGTCGTCCCCCGGTTAACCCAGACGATCAGCGAGGTATTCAGCCGCCCGTCACACCTGAAGGTGACAATAGTGAATGGGACAACCGACACGGGAATAACGGTAAAAAGAATCAACCGGCAAAGCGTAGGGGCCGACCTGATTGCCGGTGCTGCGGGGGCTTTTGAAATATTCCGGGATGACTGCATTGTGGTGGATTTCGGTACGGCAACCACGGTGATGGCTGTCAAAAAGCCGGGCGAGTTGATGGGCGGGGCGATATGCGCGGGACTGAAGGTTACCATTGATGCCCTGGTCGGTAAGGCCGCACAGCTCTCCCAGATTCCGCTGGAGCCGCCGCCGGAGGTGATAGGGACCAATACGAGGGAGTCTATGCAGTCGGGCCTGGTACTGGGACATCTGTGCATGATAGAGGGACTCATAGACCGGATGAAAAAGCAGCTCGGGTCCGGTACGGTTAAAGTGATTGCCACCGGGGGATTTTCGGAGAAGATAGGAGGCTATACCGATTATTTTGACGTCGTCGACCCGATGCTTACGCTCGATGGACTGCGCGTGATTGCTGACCGGCAACAGTGATTCGTTTTTTTTCTTAAACCCCGAAAAAGCTGGATATCCCGTTCAGGATAAACTGCACACCGATAGCCATGGCAATAAAGCCCATCATCCGCGTGATGGCATTCATGCCCGTGGGACCAATATACTTTGCCGAGAAGGGAGCTATGCGCAGCACTCCGTACGCGATAAGCGCCACCAAAACAATGGCAACCGTGATGATGGCAAGGTCAATAAACCCTTCGGCCTGCGAAGCCAGTCCGATAACGACGGCTATGCTGCCGGGTCCGGAGAGCATAGGCATGGCCATGGGACTGAAGGAGATGTCTTCTTTCCCCTTGGCCGCTTCCTGGGCTTCTTTTGAAATTTTGCGGTCGGGTTGTTCCGTTTGGTTTCGAATGATAAGTTGTAGCCAGGGTTTAAGAATCCGCTCGGAAAAAACGTATTTAATATAAAATTAATGGTATTTTTCGGTTACGTGTTACGTTTAACATCGGATTACAATTTCTCATTGAAATAACTACATCTCCGTGGAAGATACAAAAGATCTGTTGCGTCGAGTAAAGGAAATTGTTCATACATCATCCAAGAATCGCGATGATAAACTGAACGAAATATGCCGCTTATTATCCGACGAAGTAGAAGTATTCGACTGGGTGGGGTTTTACCTGGTGGATCCGAAGGCGGATCGCGAGCTGGTGCTGGGGCCCTATGTGGGTGAGCCGACGGATCATACCCGCATTCCTTTTGGAAAAGGTATTTGCGGGCAGGCTGCAGATACCAATGAAACGTTTGTGGTGCAGGATGTAAGCGAAGAGGATAACTACCTGGCGTGCAGTATTCATGTGAAGGCCGAAATTGTGGTTCCCGTCCGAAAGAACGGCAACTTTGTAGCCGAGCTTGATATCGATTCGCATTCCAGGAATTCCATAACCAACGATCACCGGAG
>NZ_JBEPWZ010000103.1:0-9740 GCF_041642155.1 Fodinibius sp. | reverse complement strand
GGGGCTTTTTTATTCGTTTTCGTGGAAAAAAACGGATTGTCGCTTAATAATTTTTCCTCTGCCTTGACCAGCTGCCAATTAGAAGCTTAATTTCTTTCCGTTGGATAACAAAGAAACACAGCAGAAATTACTCACCCGACTCATTTACAAAGCCAGGGAAACAAACTTCGGCCGGCAGCACCATTTTGAACAGATCAACTGCTACGAGGATTTCAGCAGGCAAGTGCCCATTTCCTTTTATAAGGATATTGCCGGCCAGATCGGGAAACTGAAAAAGGGAGCGTCCGATATCCTTTGGCCGGGCCGGATCGATCAGTTTGCGGTCTCTGCCGGGACGTCAGGAGAAGGCAAACATCTCCCTCTGTCGGACCAAAGGCTGAAATCCGACCGGCGTTTTATGCGTAAAATTGCGGTCGACTACCTGCAGCAGCGCCCGAATTTTTTGGATATTATCGGTACACACCTAAGCCTGCCGGGGTTTCTGGAAAAAAAAGAACATTTTCACATCGGGGAGATCAGTGCCTTTTCCGCCCAACACGCCCCTTTCTGGCTGACCCCCCTGCAGTTCTTCAACGACGATGAGTTGGTCAATCTCCCTTTCAGTAAAAAGATTGAACGCATATTGGACAAAGCCACTGATACCGATGTACGGGTTATGACGGCCGCTCCCAACTGGATATTGACCATTTTCCAGCGCCTGCTTGAACAAACCGGGAAGGAAAGTATCGCGGAAATCTGGCCGAACCTGAAACTGCTTATATGCGGGGGCGTCAAACTCGACAATTATCGATCCCATATCCTGAACCTGCTCGGTGGCATCGAGGTCGATTTTATAGAGACCTATGGCGCCTCGGAAGGTTACATCGCTTTCAGCGATAATCTGGAAAAAAGAGACCTTAAACTCATTTTCGACAACGGTATTTTTTACGAATTTATTCCCCATCCCCTTGCCGATCAGGAGGCTATGTCCACCCAGGAAGCCATCCCGCTTTGGGAAACTCAAACAGACATTCCCTACGCTATCCTGGTAACGACCAATGCGGGGCTCTGGCGCTACGCCCTGAATGATGTTGTTGAGTTTCGGGATACGAATCCTCCCCGAATCGAAGTAAGGGGACGCGTCAGCGAAATGCTCGATGACTACGGGGAAGCCCTTTATGCCTATGAAGCGGCCGAGACCCTGCATAAGACTGCTGAAGAGCTGTCAATTACCATCGGTAATTTTACGGTAGGGGCACAGATGGCCTCCTCCCGGCAGTTACCCCGTCATTACTGGTTTATACAGACCTCCGAATCCCTTTCCAAAGATATCCTGCTTCGTTTTGCCGGAAAGCTGGATACCGCCCTGCAGCAGGAGAATCGCCACTACGCTATTCGGAGGGAAAGTGAAACCATGGGAGAACCCAAAGTCTTGACGATCAGCCAGCAACAGATAAATACCTGGCTCCAACAAAAAGACAAGGAAAAAGCCCAGGGAAAATTACCCTCCATACTGAGGGATGACAGCGATATCGACTTTTTCAAGAACAGCTGACAGCGCAGTTTAGCGGGGCATACGCTTCGCAATTCTTATTCTGCGCCCTCTCCTCCTAAAATCAGCGTGGAGTGAAATATGCATTTTTATTTGCGGGTATAAAAAGTGCGGTATCTCCACCAGAAGGCCTTTGCAAAACAAGGATATTTGGTCAAGTTCAAGGCCAGAGGGACTTCGAAACCGCAACATATTTGAGCATATGTGATGATTCTACCATCCCGATAACGAAGAGATTGGGCAAAAAGACCGTTTTAAAAAGCCTTCCGTTCATTATTTCACCACCAGGTTCACAATACGCTCGGGGACGAATATTTCTTTCACCAAATGGCCATTATCGAGGTATTTTGCGACATTCTCAACGGCTTTTGCTTCTGCAAGCACGTATTCCTTGTCCCCGGCTTTCTCCCTCGGCACATGAATCTCACCCCGCACTTTTCCATTTACCTGGATGGGATACATTTGGGTATCGGAAATCAGGTACTCTGCATTGAATTCCGGCCACTCGGCATAGGTAATACTTACTTTATGTCCCATTTTCTGCCATAACTCTTCGGCAATGTGCGGAGCAAACGGCGAGAGCAGCTTCACAAAACTTTCCAGAACAGACTTCGGGTGCGATTCCCACTTATTCGCATCATTGACAAAAATCATCATGGCCGATATGGCCGTATTGAAGGAAAGATCCTCAATATCCCCCGTCACTTTGCGAATACATTCATGCAGCACCTTGAGTTGCTCTTTGGTGGGATCTCCTTCGGTCACTGTATCATTCAGCTCTCCGCTGTCTTCGTCAATCATCAGGCGCCATACGCGATTTAGAAAACGATATACTCCGTCCACATCTTTGGTACTCCACGGTTTTACCTGTTCCAGGGGACCCATAAACATTTCGTAGAGCCGCATGGAATCCGCGCCGTACTGGTCAATGACATCGTCAGGATTTACGACATTCCCACGCGACTTGGACATTTTATGGGCTTTGGCCTCAACCTTGACATCCGTGCCCCGCACCACAAAATAATCGTCTTTCTTCTCCACCTGGTTTTCGTCAAGCTTCAGGCGTTCGACATCCTCCGTCCCTTCCGCCTCATCTGCGGAAACCCATTTCCCCTCCTTTTTGTAGCCGGTGTATTCCATTTCGCCCAAAATCATACCCTGATGTACCAGCCGCTGAAACGGCTCGCTGGTGGAAACCAGGCCACAGTCGTACAGTACCTTGTGCCAGAAACGGGCGTAAAGCAGATGTAATACACTATGTTCGGCCCCGCCCACATACATATCCACCGGCGACCAATAGCTTTCCGCTTCGGGATCTACCGGTCCCCCTTCAAACTCGGGACTCATAAACCGCAAATAATACCAGCAGGAACCCGCCCACTGCGGCATCGTGTTCGTTTCCCGCAAGGCCGGCTTCCCGGTTTCGGGGTCGGTCGTTTTTACCCAATCCTCGGCCCGGGCCAGCGGGGGATCACCTTCCTCGGTGGGTTCGAAATCTTCCACATCCGGCAGCGTCACCGGCAGCTGATCCTCATCCAACGGCTTCGGCTCGCCATCCACATGGATAATCGGAAAAGGCTCGCCCCAGTAGCGCTGCCGCGAAAAAAGCCAGTCGCGCAGCTTATAATTGACCGCCTTCTTGCCGGCTCCCTGAACTTCCAGCCATTCTATAGTCTTCTGTTTGGCTTCTTCAATGTCCAGCCCATTCAAAAAATCGCTGTTGATGGCTTTCCCCTCCCCCGTATAGGCTTTGCCCTCAAAATCTTCGGGCGGCTGTACGGTGCGTATAATAGGCAGTTCAAATTTTTCAGCAAACTCCCAGTCCCGTTCATCTTGTCCCGGCACCGCCATAATAGCCCCGGTCCCGTACGTAGCCAGCACATAGTCAGCCACCCAAACCGGGATTTTATCCCCATTTGCTGGATTTACCGCATACCCTCCCGTAAATACCCCGGTCTTTTCCTTGCTGAGTTCAGTGCGTTCAAGATCCGACTTTTGGGCAGCTCCTTCTTTATACTGTTCAACGGCTTCCCGCTGTTCTTCGGTCGTAATTGAATCCACCAGCTCATGTTCGGGAGCCAGTACCATGTACGTGGCTCCAAAAATCGTATCGGGTCGGGTGGTAAACACTTTTATTTCAGCGGAAGTATCCGCCTCATCCGCCAGCTCGAAATCAATCTCAGCCCCTATGGATTTCCCGATCCAGTTGCGCTGCATATCCTTCGTAGACTGCGGCCAGTCGAGATCCTCCAATCCTTCCAGCAGGCGATCGGCATATTCCGTAATCTTCAGCACCCACTGGCGCATCGGTTTTTTTACCACGGGAAAACCGCCTACTTCGCTCTTGCCGTCGATTACCTCCTCATTGGCCAGCACCGTCCCCAATTCCGGACACCAGTTGACGGGCACATCATCTTCGTATGCCAGTCCCTTCTCATACAGCTTTAAAAAAATCCATTGTGTCCATTTATAATAATCGGGATCGGTGGTGTTGATCTCACGGTCCCAGTCGTAGCTAAAGCCGAGCGACTGCAGCTGCTCCCGAAACCGGTTAATATTTTTCTTCGTCGTATCCCGGGGATGTGTTCCGGTCTTGACCGCATATTGCTCGGCAGGCAGCCCGAAGGCGTCCCAGCCAATGGGATGAAGCACGTTAAATCCATTCATCCGCTTGTAGCGAGCCAAAATATCGGTGGCTGTATAGCCTTCCGGGTGGCCAACATGCAGTCCCGACCCACTGGGATAGGGAAACATATCCAAAACATAATATTTGGGCTTGTCCCGCCCCTCCGGGGTCTTGAAAGTCTTCTCAGACTGCCAATACTGCTGCCATTTGGATTCAATTTTATCGGGATTGTACGAGCTCATTAAATCGCTGGATTGTAACTTAATTATAAAATTTCATCGATGGAACGCCGGCAATATCGCGTAGCGGCTGACAAGAAGAAGATCAAAGACGATCAAAAAATGATATATTGATCCGTTTAAACCGTTTCCCGGTGTATTGCCATACAAGTTCGCAAAGATAAGGAAAATTTGGGGTGGTTTGAAGAAGTGATTGAAAGATAAGCAAATTCGTGGGACGGGCGGCCGGGACAGGAGAGTAAATACGCTTGATTCTTTTGATATAATCTCAATTTGCACTTAAAGCTGATCCTGTTAAATTAGTAGGGAGATTGTGCCGTTGCCCGGGCAATATTATTTCTTCTTAACTAAAATACTGACCTTTTTTTATGTTAAAGCTGAAGTCCCTGTTTACCTGCCTTTTCACTGTTTTTGCTTTCACCGCATTTTCACAGACCCCGTCGGTTCAAACTTCTCCCCCACTTGTCGAAGGCGAGGCAACCAGCGAAGGGATGTCGGAAGAGCGGTTATCACGTATTGACATGATGCTGAATGAAGCTATAGAAGCCAACCGGATTCCCGGCGCCGTCGCACTGGTGGCGCGCAATGGAACCGTTGTCTACCACAAGGCTTTTGGAATGGCCGATAGCGAAACCGGAAGAAACTTAAAAAAAGATGATATTTTCAGGATTGCCTCACAGACCAAGGCTATAACTGCAACGGCTGTTATGATGCTCTGGGAAGAGGGGAAATTCCAGCTGGATGATCCCATTTCCAAATATATTCCCGGATTTAAAGATCCCCAAATACTCAATTCATTCAATGCCGAAGATACGACCTATACGACCCAACCGGCCGACAAGCCCATTACCATCCGGCATCTGTTAACCCATACATCCGGCATCGGATACGGTATGATTGACGGAGATGAGCGTTTTAAAAAAATATATCAAAAGGCGGGTATAACCGATCTCTTTACCACCCAAGATATTACTATAGGAGAAAGTGTTAGAAAACTTGCTAAACTTCCGCTTCATCATCATCCGGGAGAAGCATTTACATATAGCGAGGGACTTGATGTATTGGGCTACTTCATAGAAAAAGTTTCGGGCATGCCGCTCAATGAATTCTTTCGCAGCCGCATCTTTGATCCTTTGGGTATGGAGGATAGCTGGTTTTATCTGCCCGAATCAAAACACCGTCGCCTGGTCCCGGTGCTGACCAAAGAAGAGGGCAGCTGGAAACACTACCCGGTCACCTTTTATGATCCGGACTATCCCGTGGAAGGCGAAAAACAGTTCTATTCCGGGGGAGCAGGCTTATCCAGTACTGCGGAGGACTACGCGACCTTTCTTCAGATGTATCTCAACGGAGGGGAATTAAACGGAGTGCGGCTGCTCAGCAGGACCACCGTGGAATTTATGATGAACAACCAAATAGGCGATCTGCGGGAAGGGGGCGCCCAGGATTACGGGCTGGCATTCGGGCTGGTCAACCGGGAAGGAGAAACAATGGGGGGACAAGGCAGTAAAGGGACATTCTATTGGGGTGGATACTTTAATACGCAGTATTTTGCCGATCCGGAGGAACAGGTTATCGGTATTCTGATGAAACAAACCCAGGGCACTTCCGACGAGACAAGCTGGAAGTTCAAGCAGCTGGTCGGTCAGGCAGTCGATGACTAAAACAACCGGTTTTCTTAATTGCGACCTGTAATAAGATCTGTGAGATACTCTGGAACATCCCAGAGGCGGCCGCGCGCTGCAGGAATGCGGTCAGGCAAGAGAATCTATATAGCTGAAGGAAGGTACCCGTCCGACGGCAAGTCCAGCTGCCTGACGGACTTTGCTACCATTTTTTTGAACGTTAAAACACTCATAAAAAATTACGGGCATGTTTTATTTACTACTGGGCTTGGCGATGGGCACTTTTGTAGCGGGACTCATTGCAAAAATATATACCCATGAATCCAACTGGATACCTGCGAAATACCTGTTCGGGCTCAGCCTGTTATTCCTTTTAATTGCTCTTTTCATAAGCGGGAAAGGATTATAAACCTCTCCCCCCTCATAAACCTCACTATTTATTTTGCTTCCTGCGCGATGAATCTTGTTTTGAACATTCTAGGACGGGCATGTTGTAAAGCCACTTGTCAGAAGGCGTCCATAGGAAACCTTTGTCTTCATACTGCCGGGGATTATAAATGGGCATTTGCGATAGAGCTCGGTTCTCATCGGCTTCATCCTGGGAGAGCAAACCATAATATGCGGTGTTCACCATTAAATTATCTCCCGCGGTATTGGCCTCCTCCATACCCTGCGCCCATGAATTTGCGAAAAGAAATAGAGAAAATGCGGAGGTTAACAGGGTTATCTGTTTCATAGGGTAAGGAGTTTATTGGTATATATATTTCAAAAAACAAAACTTTTTAACCAGATAAAAGTTGTTGTGCTATCTACTGACATGCTATGCCATGTTCCCGACTTACCGGGGTTTCGGTATCTATTGCATTGATGTGTCAGATTCTCCGAAAGGTTAAAATACTCGAAATGGCATTAACGTGCACTTCTTGACAAGACACGCCCCCACCTCTTATCCATAAACGTCCCTCCTTCCCTGGCCATCTGGCCATTTACCATAATCCAGCCAAACCCTTCGGCCTCTTGATGAGGATTTTCGAAGGTGGCCCGGTCGCTCACCTTTTCAGGATCAAAAATAAGCAAATCGGCCTTATGGCCCGTTGCTATCGTCCCCCTGCCTGTAAGACCTGCGGTCCGTGCCGGCAATCCGCTCATTTTATGGATAGCCTCTTCCAGGCTTAAGATCTCTTTCTCGTTAACATAATATCGGATCACCTTGGCAAAGCTGCCGTAGCCGCGCGGGTGCCGCATCGTGGGACTCCCATCGGAGCTGATCATCACCCCCTTCCCGACAGCGATGCGATCCTGCAGCTCCCGGTCCATTACAAAATGAGCAGCCGAAGCTGACTGGGGTCCCATTTCAAGCAACAGGTCAACGGGTGACAGGCCCTCCTGTCCCGCCGCTTCCTTAAGCGTTTGTCCCGCATACTTTCCCGACCCGAACAGTATGGAAGCGGGACCGTTACGCCGGGCTACCTTATCCGTGAGATAGCTTCGCAGTACTTCAGGTCCTTTATGCAGGGCATTTTTCCACTCGTCCCTGGTCTTCGCCCAATCCGGGAATACAATTCCTATACCGGTATAGCTTGCCGAATAGGGATACATATCCGCTGACATACGGGTACCCTTTTTACGAAAACCTTCTATATAGTCCAGAATCTCTTCCGCCCGTTCCACTCCCTTGCCGTACACCACTTTCAGGTGCGAGACGTGGACGGCAGCATATTTACCCTGGGCCGCCAGTTCGTCGAGCGAGACCTCTATTTCAGCATCGTCTTCGCTGCGCAAGTGGCTCATTACCACCCCGTCATGCGCTCCCACCACCTCAGCCAGCCGCTCCAGCTCATCCTGGCCGGCATACAGGCCAGGCACATATTCGAGTCCCGTACTCATACCAAAAGCCCCCGCTTTCAGATCGGTCCTCAGCAGTTGTTCCATCTCCTGTAGCTCCCCCTCCGTTGGATTTTTCCTGCCCGCCCCCGCCTTGCTTCGGATGCTACCGTGTCCCGTTAACACGGCGATGTTCAGGGCGGGACGGACTTCCCCGACTTTTTCAAACCACTCATCCAGCGAACCAACAGCTGGAGAGGAGCCATCCTGTCCCAATAGTATCGTTGTCACGCCCATTGCCAGGAAGTTTCGAAATTCCGGCGTTTCGAGTGGATTACCGTGGGCATGGGGATCGATAAATCCCGGCGAAACTATTTTCCCGGAGGCCTCCACCCGCTTCTGAACCCGGAGGGTATCCGGATCTACTTTGCCTATATAGCCGATTTGATTCCCGCGTATTAAGATATCCGCCTGGTACGGCTCCTGTCCCGTTCCATCGACAATCGTCCCACCGTAAATATGCCAGTCCCACATATCCTGGGCTAAAGCGGGTCTACTTACGATCAACCCGATGAAAAGCGAAGCAACAACTAATGATGTTCTACATAAAACCATCGAAGAGCTCTTATTCTTATATATCGTTATATCCCATGATAAGGATTTCAGATAAGGATTTCGTTTGGACATGAATTACCTCCCATTCTGTTACCCTTATCCAAGAACGTTGAGCTAAGAACGTTTAACTCCATGTTAACTTTTTATGTTTATGTCGAGGCCTTTACAAAACCAGGAATATTGATCAAAATCAAAGCCTGAGCGAATTAGGGCCTGTGTGAGGATCTCGAAGGAGTGAAGAGACAGCGCTTGGCCGACAGAACGGCTCTTACGAAGGCCTCACCTCGTTTTCCGCTATTTGATATATTTTAGTAATACTATTAAACAAAAATCCTTTTCCCTGCTCAAATATACAGCCATGGTTACACAATTCGGTCGACATCGCTGAAATCGGGTACTTCTCCCCGGTAACCGAAGATTTTCTTCAGCAGTTTCACCTGCCATTCCGACTGATTTTTGATATACCACTGGTCGGCCGCACGCCGGGCTCCGAGTCCGTAGGAAGGATACGGGTGAATGGTATCCGCCATATTTCGCAGAGAAACGCCGTTCTTCATCGCCAGGGCATATTCAGAGATCAACTCCCCGGCATGAACGCCCAGAATATCCACGCCATGGATTTTACCATTCCACTTTTTTGCATGAATTTTTATAAGTCCCTCTGCTTCCGAATCCGTCAGCGCCCGGTCAATTTTGGAATAGGGAAAACGATAGGTTTCATAAGCGGTTCCCTGTTGCTTCAGCTGCTCTTCTGTCGACCCCACATGTCCCAGTTCCGGATCGGTGTACGTGACCCACGGCACATGGCCGGCATCGATCTTCACGGGGTATTTCACCAGCGCATTAGTCACCGCCACTTTCGCCATGTGTTCCGACATATGCGTTAACTGATACCGGCCGGTAATGTCACCGCAGGCATAAACATGAGCCCTGTTGGTCTGACATTTACCATTAACTGCAATCCCTTTGGAAGAGTATTCGATACCCGCGGATTCCAATCCCAATCCCTCCACGCTTGCAAGGCGACCAGCGGCGAGCAGCAGTTGATCCCCTTTTACTGTTTTCTGTCCCCGGCCCGACGCAATAGTTACTGCCACCTGTTCTCCTGCCTTACGGACATTTTGTACCCTGGTTCCCAGTTCAAATTCAAGTCCCTCTTGTTCCAGTACCCTCTGAAGCATTTGTGCCAGCTCCGGATCGTCATTCGTCATGATACGACCGGCCATGTCAAGCACCGTAACATGTGATCCCAGGCGATTCAGGGCCTGACCCATCTCAAT
>NZ_JBEPWZ010000102.1:0-9957 GCF_041642155.1 Fodinibius sp. | reverse complement strand
GAAAACAATACGAGGAGCCTGATCGGCAAGAAGATAATGGATATCGAACTGCCCGGAGAGAGTCTAATCACGATTCTTAAACGAAATGGAGATATTAAAATTCCTCACGGCAATACCGTTATAGAGGAGAACGACGAATTGTCCATCATAGGCGAGATTGATGATATAAGCCTGATCAAGAAATGGAAAAATAAAGGCAGTGAGTAGCTAACCCACACAGTACAGTTTCTACCGGTTGATTACGGGTTCCGAAATGGACCCTTCTATCCGGATCGTTATTCCGTCTTCACTGCGGGGAAGCGAAATAGAAAGCAGCTGTTCCACATTTTCCAGCACCCGGCTGAATGAATCTGAAAAATCTGTTATGGAAAGCGTTGCGTTTTCCAGCGCGGATTTGCCCAGCGGCTGTTGCAGGTCAACAAGACCGTCGGCTGAGAACAGGGCGAGCTCGGATTTCAGCCGTGTTTGCACCTGCAGCATGCCCGGTTGAGGCTTCGGGGTGGACTGAAAACGCGCCGACTGGAAAGGGATGGCATCCGTGGAGTAGCCAAATCCCTTGATAAAAAAACCGTATTTATCTTGAAAAGCTTCAAAAGGTTTCCAGATCAGTGAATCCATGGTCACCTCGTGCCGGCCCTCCTTCCAAAACAATCTGTCCCCGGCGGCTACCGTCCCGCGGTATTGGAAGTCTTTAACCTGCAGACCGGAGACAAGCGTATTGGGAAACTGTAACCGGAGCCGGGATCCTTCGGCGCGAATGGCCTGCGGTTTGCCGAATACGGTATCGGTAACCGCTGCCCGAATACCATCGAGCGCCTCACCCTCGAAATGGATATGGATACTGTCAGAGGAGACTTGCTGAAGGGTGGACTTATTGACGTAGGATGGGTTCAGCAGCAGCGCTTCGGCCCGGTTCAGGTTCTTCAGGGCATATTCTGTCCCTCCAAAATAAAATTTCAGCACATCGAGATAACGGAGGTCTACCGTAAGGCGGCCGGCACGCTCTATGTGATTGCCCAGTATGATGGTTAGGTCCCGGATAATGATTTTACCCGTAAACGGGGTCACTTCAACGGAAGAGTGTTTTACCGAAATCGCATGATCACCTGTTGTCTGCTCTTCGATGAGTTGTATGATTTGCTCTTCGGCCTGACCGGCGGCATAAAAATGATAACCGATGACGATGGCAGACACAACCAACAGACCAGCTAAATAATAGTTTGTCTTTTTCATAAATAGTGGGTCAGGTATTTACGCAGATAACTTCATTTCTCGCGCCCGTGCCGGTACTTATGTTACACTATTGTGGACTTCAGGAACATCAGCGGCGAGTCGATTTAGAATTTCATCAAATGTATAGGTGTCTTCCTCGCTTTTCTTCATATTGCGGAGGGTGAATTTGCCCTCGTTAAGTTCGTTTTCTCCCACAATGATGGTGTGGCGGGCATTTTCGCGGTCCGCATCTTTCATCTGGGCTTTGATGGAACGACCGATATAATCCATAGAGGCGGAGAGGCCGGCGCTGCGGAGTTTCGGCAGATGCCTGAGGGCCCATCGCCGGGCTTTTGCGCCGAGCGTAACGATATACACGTCCAGCATTTCTTCCTCCACCAGTTCGATATCCAGCTCTTCGCAGGCAATCAGCAATCGTTCGATACCGGCTGCAAAGCCGACGGCAGGGGTCGGGGATCCCCCGACTTCTTCGATCAGCAGGTCATACCGGCCGCCACCACCAAGTGCGTCCTGGGCCCCCAGATCGGGACTGATGAGCTCAAAGGCCGTGCGGGTATAGTAATCGAGTCCCCGCACCAGGTGAGGGTCTTCCTCAAAAGAAATGTTCAGGTCGGTCAGCAGCTCTTTGACTTGCTCGTAGTGAGCGGACGTTTCTTCGGTCAGATAATCGGTAATGACCGGCGCGTCTTCAATGAAAGGTTGATCTTCCGGTTCTTTCGAATCCAAAATCCGCAGCGGGTTGTTCTCGAAGCGTTTCTGTGAAATATCGCTCAGTTGGGAAAGATGGGGACGAAAGTAGTCTGTAAGGGCGTCGGTATAGTTTTTTCGGCTTTCGGGATCCCCGACAGAGTTTATTTTCAGTGTGGTATTTGTGATGCCCAGCCGCTCGTAAATAGCCATCATCAGGGCAATAATATCGACATCCGCAGCAGGAGCATCGGCCCCGATGATTTCGGCACCGAACTGGTGGAATTGCCGCTGGCGGCCTTTTTGAGGTTTTTCGGCCCGAAACATGGGACCGATATAATATAAATTCTGGGTTCCGCCGCGCTGCTCCAGGTGATGCTCGACAAAGGCGCGGGCAACGGGGGCGGTGCACTCGGGACGCAGTACATAGTGGTCATCGCCGCGCTGGAAGGCAAACATCTCCTTGGAGACAATATCGGTGAGCTGGCCCACGCCCCGGGCAATGAGCTCGGTCTGCTCCATGATGGGTGTGCGAATTTCTTCAAAGTTAAATTTTTTAGCCTCCTCGCGGACAATGCGTTCGATAGTTTGCCATTTCCCCACTTCATCGGGCAGGATGTCAACCATTCCCAGGTGCGTACTAAACGTCGGTTGCGCCATGAACTTATATTATTTCGATTATAGATAGTTGCTCCCAAGATAAGAGTATGAAAACAGAAATCCTTAGTCAATTTTATAGGGAAGGGGGATGGATTTCCCTCTTTCTATAAAAGTCACAGATAAAGACGGATCCCGAACCGATTTTCTGTCGATCTGTTTATATTATAATGGTGGGGATCTGCGACCCATCACATACCGGTAAGGACCATTTTACCGGTATTTATGTTGTCCTGCATGCGCTGGTGGGCCTCTTCGGTTTTTGTCCAGTCAAAGGTTGAATCGATCACCGGTTTCAGGGTCTTTTCTTCAAACAGGGAATGGGTCCGGGCGGAAAAATCTTTTGTAAGCTCAATCTTGTATTCCAGCGAACGCGAGCGCAGGGTCGAACCCATAATACGGAGTCGTTTTTTAAGAATGGGAACCAGACTGAGATCATCAATTTTATGTCCCCCTAAAAAAGAAAGATATACCACGCGTCCATCCACAGCCAGCACATCCATATTTTTATGCCAGTATGGTTTGCCGATAAAGTCGATAATTAGGTCCACTGCGTCGGGACCCAGCCGACTGGTAATCTCTTCCGCATAGTGCTGTGTTTGATAGTTGTAGGCGAAATCAGCGCCGAGCTCCAGGGCGGTATCCAGCTTGTGTTGTTTACCCGCCGTTGTAATGATTCGAGCCCCAACCAGGTGACGGCTCAGCTGAATGGCCGAGGTGCCGACTCCGCTGCCCCCCGCATGGATAAGCACGGTTTCATTTTCCTGCAGCTTTCCCAACCAGTCCAGTGCCTGAAAAGCCGTCAGAAAGGTTTCGGGGATGGCCGCTGCTTCCGGGAACGCGAGGTTCCGGGGAATGGCCATGGCCACGTGCTCATGGATCGTGCAGTATTCCGCATACCCTCCACCGGGAAGTAATCCAAAAACGGGTTCGCCCGCCTGCCACCTGCTTACCTCACTCCCCACTTGTTCAACAATTCCCGCCATCTCCAGGCCGAGCAGAGGGCTGGCCCCTTCGGGGGGAGGGTAGCGGCCGGTGCGTTGCAGCAGGTCGGCACGGTTAACGGCGGTCGCTTTGACGTCGACCAGGATTTCGTGGGGATCGGGTTGGGGGACCGGAGTATCACGGATCTCGAGTGTTGAGTTTTTACCGGGATTGAGCACATGAATTGCTTTCATAGCACAGGTTTTTTAGAACATATTCAACTGGAAACGCATGTTACACCGTTAATTTGTACAGGCGATCACAGCCTTCCGCCAGCAGGTTTTTTACGTCGTCCGAAAGATCAAAGAGCAGGATTAACCCTGTAAACAGGATGGTGATGGCGGCGGACCGAACCATTAAGTCTACAAAGAAATTATACAGATACGGAATCTGAAACGAAAGTCCCAGGCAGCCGGCGGCAATCAACAGCACAAACAGGGCACTCCAGCGAAAAGGCTGCATGGAAAAAGTGATCCAGACAAAAATAAACTTCACTAAATTGTAGATAAAGATGGACAGGGCCGTGGCGATGGCGGCCCCGAGCATGCCGTAGAGCTGAATGAAAAAGTAGTTGGTGCCAATTGTAAGGACGATGAGCATGATATTCGTATAAAGGTCAAACCGGTAATGCCTGGAATTCATGATGATGCTGCCGTTGATGCCGGTGGCCATGTTAAAAAGCTTGGCCGCACCGACCACGATAATGATCCATTCAGCTCCCTGGTATTCGGCGGGCAGCAGGTGCATAAGGTTATGCATATTCGCCCAGATGCCCACATAGAGCAGCGTACCGGCAATAATCTGGTTCAGGGAGGTGCGCTTGTACAGGCTGTCGATCTCTTCGTACTTATTTTCTTTCAGCAGTCCGGCCAGCACGGGGCTGGCGATCTTGATGATCGAACGCTGGGGTACGGCTATGACCGATCCCACATAGAAGGCGATGGCGTAGACGGCGGTGCTGTTAAGGTCGATCATGGCACCGAGCATGATGATATCAATGTTGCCCACCAGCAGGGTCGCGAGTCCCCCAAGCAGGGAATAGGCCCCGTACACTCCCATCCCTTTAATGAATTTGGAATGTTTGTTGATGTCGGGAAAAGTCAGCGTAAGTTCTCCCTGGAGATAAAGATAAATCAACAGATAGGCCGGCTGAATAGTGTAGGTAAGAATAAAACCAATCATAAACCCGGTAAAAGAGATCAGGTTAAAATAATAAATGCCCAGCAGCAGGATAATGAGGGCCCGCACAAGTACTTCGTTGACAAATGAACCGGTGACGGAATCCTGGAGGGCCCGAACATAGTTGTTAAGCACCTCAAAAAAGAGCGTGGCAAAAACCAGGGGTACAAGATAAAGGTAATAGGCGCTAAAGAGAGCGGAGGTATCGTCATAATAGGTTAAAAACAGCTCCTGCAGTAATAGATAGGCCGTGGTAAACAGCAGAAAGCCCCCCATCGGAACCAGCAGGATCAGTGCGAGCAACTTACCTTTGGACTGCCGGGAGTGCTGGAAATAGGGGAAATAGCGTATGACGATATTTTTGACCCCGAGATGAGCAAACTGGGCACAAACCAGAGACAGTGAAATGAGCAGCCGGGTCAGCCCGTACTGGTCGGGATGTAGAATACGGGGATAGAGTAAAATCGTTGACACAAAGCCCAGGGCAATCCCCAGGTAGGAGATAACCGTGTTTTGAATGCTCTGTCGAATGATTACGCCCAACTGACTCGAAAGTTAAGTGTTAAGGTTAACGTTTTTGTTTCTGTAGTTACGCTTATTATCTGTTTAGATCAAGCCAGGAACCTATTTGGTATTCCAGGGCTTCCGGCTCAAACGGCACAAAGCCGTTACCCGGGTAGTTGGTCATCTCTCCGAAATATATCGTATCGCCCGGCAGGTAAAGGTCGACGCGAATGAAGTTGAAATCCGCCGACAGCTTTTCCGCCACTTCTATAGCTTCACTGAGATGTTCCGGTTTTGGGGTGGTCCCGGTATAGGGCGGATAGAGCAGGCGACCGTCAATGGAATTAAAATCCCGATCGAAGAGATTCCGTTTCTGGGTCCCGAAGCGATCGTAGTCAACCTGGATGAGTTTGACTCGCCCGTCAAAGCAGAAGAACTTATAGTCTTTGGGAATATTGTGATCGGCATCAAGCAGCAGCGTTTCGGCCAGCAGGGTCCTCGGCAGGTCCTTATAGACCCACTCCCTGCCAATGGTAAAATAATGGGTCTGTTGCCAGTGCTCAGTCTGTTGTCGAATGTCGTCAAATGCCTCCTGTTCTTTATCGGACACAATGCGGATCATGCCACATCCGTGATTAGCTTTAAGCACGAATTGGGAGGGCAGGGATCTCCAGGCCGCTGCTGTGAGCGTGTCAAAGGTGTCAATAAGCGGTACAAGATGTTCCTTACCCACCTTTTCGGCTACAAACCTTCTCACTTTTATACGGTCCGCCACTCTTTTTCGCAGTTCTGTGCGTTCATACAGCTTGATAAACTGAACTTTTTCCGTAAATTTTTGCGGCTGCTCAATATCCGGCCATTCGTCCAGTTCCAGCCAGTACCGGACTTTCGCATATCCCTTATCCGAGAGCAAATGGCGAACCACTCCCCAGAAAAGTTTTGTCAAAAGGGGATGTAAGAGCTTTTTCATAATCGTAAACGTTGCAACAACCGGGGAATAGGCAGGTGGCTATTCCGGTCGTTTTGTGAAATAGCCGTCAATAATCCATTTTCGAAATTTTATGAGCATCACGCCCTTGGCGGGTTGCAGGGATATCACGTACGGCAGAAAGAGAGCAAAGGTGGCCATGCATTTTCCCAGTTCCAGGATCCATTTCCTGATCCTGCTCACGGGCTTGTGCTCCACCTGCAGCGCTATGCTCTGTCCCAGCCCCACCGCCTGTCGCCTGATGTATGCTTCAGTAAGCCGCCCTTTGTCCACCCGGTGATAAAGCATGGCCTGGGGCAGGTACTGGATCGCAACGCCTTCCGCTTTGAGTCGCTCGAAAAATTCTTTCTCTTCACTGGCCTTGAGCTGGTTTCCCATGCGGCCGAGGTTGGTATCGAAAGTTCCCAGCCGGTCGAATATGTTCTTGCGAAACCCCATATTCCCTCCGAATGGATACTTGTTCCCGGGATATGTTCTGGGTGCGTTGCCCAGGTCATGATGTCCCAGCAGAGGCAGCAGGAAATGCGACATCCAGTTGGGACGCGGGTCATCGAATTGCACATGGATCTTCCCGCCGCCAGCGACGGCTTCCGGATGTGTTTCGAAGAAGTTCAGCCAGGCGGGCATCAGCATTTCTGTGGCACGGATGTCGTCGTCGAGAAACACGACACAGGAAGCTGCGGCCTCTGCAATGCCCCGGTTTCTGGCATGGGAGAGGCCCTGATTCGACTCTTTGATATAACGGATGGGATTGTGATCTTTGGGATACGACTTCTGATGCCGCTTGACGATCTGAGGGGTCGCATCGGTAGCGTTATTGTCGACGACGAGCACTTCGACCGGGAGTTCAGGCAGATGTTGCTGTCGCTTTAGTGAACGAAGGGTATCATCGAGATAACCGGCACGATTGTACGTGCAAATAATAAATGTGACCTTCGGTGGGTTGTGCATTACGCTGGTATAATCTGCGTTATTGTAAAGCTTGAAAATACATTTTTTACTGCGAATTATGCTAATTTTGATATTATTGCGAATAATCCCCTTATGAATGAGAAACCGCTTGTATCGGCTATTGTCACTACCCACAATCGTTTGACGTTGTTGCCGCGTGCGCTCGATTCGGTGGCTGTGCAGAGCTATCCCCGTATGGAACTGGTGGTGGTGGACGACGGTTCCGAAGAAGATGTGGCGCCGGTGGTGGAAGGCTACAGGGAAGCGGTACCGGTACGGCTGCTGCGGAACCGTAAGCCGGCGGGTGCCTGCCGGGCGCGCAACCAGGGTATTGAAGCGGCCGACGGGGCCTTTGTAGCGGGACTCGATGACGATGATGCGTGGTCTGAGCGCCGGGTTGAAAAGCTTATGGAAGCTTATTCCGACAAGTACGCTTTTATAACCTCAGATGTGCGCATGGTGTATGAAAAGAGGAGCGCCGTGTGGCAAAAGCCCGCAGAAATAACGCTTGGTGACCTGCTGTATTCCAATTACGTGGGAAACCAGGGATTGATCAGGAAGGAGCGTCTGCTGGCTGTGGGTGGTTTTGACGAAACACTGGAGGCGGCCCAGGATTATGACCTGTGGATCCGCCTGGCAGAACAGTTTGGCCCGGTAAAAAACGTGCGGGAACCGCTTCAGGATGTGCATATGGAACACGGCGGGCGGCGCATCTCTAATCCCCGGGATCAGCTGCGGGGCTACCTGAAATTTTACCAGAAACACAAATCGAAAATGAGCCGGAGCCAGCGCAAGTACCAGCTTTATAATATTAGAAAGGCTACGGGAAAGGTAACGGGACTTGCTGATTTGATCGGGTGGGTACCTCCTCACCGCTGTTGGAAAGAGATAAAAAATCTGATAGCAGGTGGAATGCTGGAGTGAAACCCTGACCGCCATGTGCGTTATCTGTATCTTTCTGCTTGTATATATAAACAGAGTACACCAACGGTTATAATAGAATTATGGGATTTTTAAAACGCCTGATTGATGACATCCGGCTCTATTGCCGCTTCAGCTGCCGGCGGCTGGGACTGCCCGGATACCAGGTGCATCAAATATATCTGCCCGAGCAGCAGCTCATTTATATTCCCATTCCCAAAAATGCCTGCACTTCGATCAAACATGCCCTGCACGAGATCGAATTCGGCAGGCGGTTTGATGCCGATCTGCCGGCGTTTTCCGACTACCGCGAGCACCACGACTACTATAAAAAACGTCCCGCTGCTTTCACGAGTGTCTCTGCGCTGAGAGAGCAGACAAGCAGTACCCGCTTTGCCCTGGTTCGTGACCCGGTGAGGAGACTGATCTCCTGTTATCGCAACCGGGTAGTGGATTTAGGCGACTTGACGTCCAGCCGCAGTACATTGAAGCGGTTGGACGTGCCCACAGAGCCGGATATCAATACCTTTTTTCTGCATTTGGAGGAATACCGGAGGGTTAACAAAAGCATAGAGCATCATTCCCGCCTGCAAAGCGCATTTTTAGGTGGCACTCTCGCGTATCTGGACCGGGTATTTACGATGGGGGATATTCCGGAGCTGGTAGCCATGCTGCGCACCTACAAGCCGGGGTTGAAATTGCGCCAGCGCAAAACCGGGGGCACAAAAATAACGCTGGCTGATTTATCCCGAAAGGCGCTGCGGCATGCCATAGATTTTTATAGCCCGGATTATGAGCTGTTGAATCGCTACTTTAGCCCGCAAGAAATTGTTAAGGAGCACAGGAAAATGAAAAGAGGGGAATTTTGAGCTGAGTTGGATAATTTTGCTGGCAACCCGGGAGACCACTGAGTTGGCTGATCCAGGAGATTTAAAAGGGAAGTCAAGGAAATAGTGACATGATTTGGATCCAACCATACACACGCTTAATCGGGTGATGGTCCCATGACTGGACGAGAGAAAATTACGAATCGATCGTATCTCCGACAAAGGATAAAAAACCGGGGAATATGCTTCTTCAGAGGGGAGCAAAACAACAAAAGCCCTGCGGCTGCAGAGCTTTCTTTCAAGTAACTGTTGACAATATACGAGGATTACCCTATACAGAACAAGTATTTTTTCTTTAAGGTAGGTAATATATAAGTAATCCATATCTAATAGGAGTTAATATCCTTTTAATGACATATTAATAGCAACCGACTTTAGTTCATAGGTTAAAATAAAGGTTCGTATTTTGGCCGATTCAGTGTCATTCTCCTGGAAAAGGATGGAGGGAAAAATGTGAAGTAAGAATTGCAAATGGAGAAATCAGAGGACAAATGTAAACTACCTGCCACCTGTCATCATGGGGCTGTATCTCTTTTACTGTTCCAAAGGCCCACTGCCCCGATGCCGGTAACCCACAGCAGAATATGTCCCGCCCAGGCGAGGCGCAGGCCCCAGATGTTGGAGGCGGGTTCGAAAGTCATGCGAATTGTGTGCTCGCCCGCCGGTACCTGGAGTCCCCGCAGCACGAAATTTGTTTTGAAGATCGTCGCCGGTTCACCGTCAATCGTAGCCTCCCATCCCGCAGGATAATAGATTTCACTCAACACCAGGAATCCTTCGTCTGGGGACGAAGTTTCAATTTCAATGGTTTTGGCGTCGTAGGATGTTACCGAGGCCCGGGCCGTTGTATCTGTTGAGGCAGTTATAGTTTCAGCAGTCTCAACAATGGCCTTGGCAGCCGGATTAAAACCGGCCGACGGTTTCATCAGGTCCACAGCTTGCCGGGGACCTGAGACGGTGGTTACG
>NZ_JBEPWZ010000101.1:0-10019 GCF_041642155.1 Fodinibius sp. | reverse complement strand
AAAAACCAGGAATTTTGGACAGCATCAAAGCCTGAACGCAGTCAAAAACGTAGCATATGAAGGCATATGTGAGGATATTGACTGCGTAAAAATACAGAAATTGACCAAACGAACGGTTTAACAGCGTTCTCTAATAAATAAAAATAAGGATGTAACGAATACGGCAATCGTGAGAGTAACCCAGCAACATATCCGCGAACATAACAAAGATGCAGAGGAAGAGCATACCGCTTCTTTCCTGCCGCTGGTGGACCAGCTTGATGGGAAGGACGTGGAGGTTGATTTGTTAATTGATCAAATCGCTTCTTTCCAGGTAGCTATTCCGAGCTGGGCCCTGGGGGCCGGCGGCACGCGCTTCGGGCGATTTCCCGTCGGGGGAGAACCGGGCAGTCTCCAGGAGAAGATTACGGATGTAGGCCTGTTGCACGCCCTCAACCGCTCCAGCGGAGCGATCTCGCTTCATATTCCCTGGGATATCCCGGAGGACACAACGGCGGTCAGGGCGCTGGCGGGAGAACTCGACCTCGTTTTTGATGCCGTGAACTCGAATACCTTCCAGGACCAGGAAAATCAGGAGCACTCCTATAAATTCGGGTCGCTTTCCCATACCGATGCGGCTGTCCGCAAGCAGGCCGTCGAGCACAATATCGAAGTCATCCGCTACGGCGACGCCCTTGGGTCCAGGGCACTGACGGTATGGCTGGCCGATGGATCGAATTTTCCCGGACAGCAGAATTTTCAGAAAGCATTGCGGAGAACCCGCGAGTCGCTTGAAGAGATCTATACCGAGCTTCCCGATGACTGGCAGATGCTGATCGAATACAAGCCATATGAGCCCAATTTTTATTCCATGGTGATTCCCGATTGGGGGACCTCCTTCCTGCTTGCCGGCAAGCTTGGGGCAAAAGCCCGGACGCTGGTCGACCTGGGACATCATCTCCCGAATACCAATATTGAACAGATTGTTGCGACGCTTTCCATGGAAGACAAGCTGGGAGGCTTTCACTTCAATGACTCCAAATATGGGGATGATGATTTAACCACGGGGGCTATCAAGCCGTACCAGCTGTTTTTGATTTTTAGTGAGTTGATCGAAGGGACGGAGGATCGCGCTGACCTTGAAAACAATATCGCCTGGATGATTGATGCGAGCCATAATGTGAAAGATCCCCTCGAAGATTTGCTGCAGTCGGTGGAAGCCATCAAAAAGGCATATGCCAAAGCATTATTGGTAGACCGCAGGGGACTGGAGGAGGCGCGGGAAGCAAACGACCCGGTCCTGGCCCAGGAATTGCTGCAGGATGCCTTCCAATCGGACGTTCGTCCCCTGCTTCGCGAGGCCCGGATTCGCAGCGAGGCTGCGGCCGATCCCCTTCGATTATACCGCGAGCTGGATGTCCGGGGTCAGCTGATAGAAGAGCGGGGTTCGGACACCATCGCAACGGGACTTTAAATTGGTATTGGTTGCCGGTTATTTGTTATGGGTCCTTTCCCGCTTAACGCGCACCTGTGAGATCATTATTATATTGTGCAATAGCGAATAATCAACCAATTACCGAATAAAAAATAACTGTTAACCCATTAACCAAAAACGTTGAATCAATCTAAGCCCATACCGGTAACCGCCGTTTTCGATATCGGAAAGACGAATAAAAAGTTTCTTGTGTTCGACAGGGATTACGCCATCATTCAAAAACAGCAAACAATCCTGGACCAGGTGGAGGATGAGGATGGCGATCCCTGTGAAGACATAAGTCAGCTGGAATACTGGATTCATCAAAAGCTGCGGAATGCCTCTCAAAATAAAAAAATTGAAATTGAGTCACTGAACTTCTCTACATACGGGGCCAGTCTGGTCCATCTCGATGATCAGGGAAATGCCATCCCCCCGCTGTACAACTACCTGAAGTCGTACCCGGACGACCTGCTGGACGAATTTTATGACAGTTACGGGGGGAGGGAAGCATTTGTCCTGCGGACTGCATCCCCACCTATGGGCATGTTGAATTCCGGTCTCCAGCTGTACTGGCTTAAACACCGCCGTCCCGGGAAATTCGGGAAGATTGACCGTACGCTTCACTTCCCGCAGTACTTAAGTTACCTGATAACCGGTAAGCGTGTGTCCGAGCAAACCAGCATCGGATGTCATACCGCCCTGTGGGATTTTGAAAAGGGGGATTACCACCCCTGGCTTGAACAGGAAGATATATTAGAGCTTCTCCCGCCCATCCGTCCGGTATCCTCCGCGTTTCCTGCGGATTCTCAGGAGGCTTCGTTTCGGACCGGCATAGGTATTCACGACAGTTCCGCCGCGTTGGCTCCCTACTTGTTTGCCTCCGATGATCCATTTATGCTGGTCTCAACCGGTACGTGGAGTATCACGCTCAATCCCTTTAACAAGGAACCGCTGACGTATAAAGAGCTCGAGCGGGATTGTCTCTGTTACCTGGATGTCTATGGCAACCAGGTCAAAGCCTCCCGGCTGTTTTTGGGGAATGAATATATGCACCAGACGAAAAAACTCAGCCGGCATTTTGGATTGCAACACCGGAATGGTGCAGTTGACCTGGATCCGGAGCTGCTCAATACCCTCAGCCGCGAGGCCGATCCCGGGAAAAAAATAACCCTCGAGACGGCGCACGAGTCCGGACCCTTTCCTCAGGAGGAAGCAGGGAACTGGCAGGTGGACCAGTTTGCTTCTTACGAGGAAGCGTATCACCAGCTTATGCTCGACCTGGTGTCGATCCAGGTGGTGTCGATCTCCCTTGCCCAGGGCTCAGGCGAGGTGGACAAGCTGATTATCACGGGAGGATTCAGCCAGAATGACTTTTTTGTCACGTTACTGGCCTCCTTTTTGCCGGATAAGAAGGTCTATACCGCCTCCGTGCCGCATGCCTCGGCCCTGGGGGCGGCCATGGTGATGAACAAAGCGGATGAAGAGCCACACGCCAGCCGGATCCACTGGAAAGAGCTGTTGGGCCTCACGCTCCACCGGCCCCAGGAAAATCTGGACGTCCGGCAGTATGCGTGGTAGCGCTCGGTCGTACCGTGACCCTGATTGGAGTGCACCGCTGATTACTGGATAGGCCAAGTTCTGTCGCACTTTCTCAGGGATTGGAATCCCGCCCCCCGGCGCAGTATTTGCGTTCTGCCGCTTATGGTTGTTTATTTCGCTGGTTATTGTTATTTGTTATTCGTGTATTGGTTATTAGGATTGCCCAACAGAGGTTGTGCAGTTGAAAAATCTTTTTGACAGCCTTTAGAAGGATTCCCCTTCCCGCGACATACAGGGGAGGAATTAGCTCGCTGTTTGCTAAACGAAAGTAATTCTCCGTGTTTGGCTAAAGGTTTTCTTACTTTGTAATGCAAGTTAAATTATTGTAAAGAATAATATTTACCGTCAATAAATAAATGCGAATTTCCCTTTTTATCACATGCTTTAACGACACGCTCTTCCCGGAGACGGGCAAGGCGATGGTTCAGCTGTTGGAACGGCTGGGACATACGGTGGATTTTCCGCTTGAGCAAACCTGTTGCGGGCAAATGCATTATAACACGGGCTACCAGGAAGAGGCCATCCCACTGGTGCGTCGTTTTGTGGAGGTGTTCGGGGAGTCAGAAGCTATTGTAGCGCCCTCGGCCTCCTGCGTGGGGATGGTCAAAGAATTTTATCACAAAGTGGCGGACCGATCGGGAGACCCGGAATTGACAGAGCGTGTTGAGTCGGTCGTCCCCCGGGTATTTGAGCTCTCCCAGTTTTTGGTGGAGGAACTCGGGGTCGAAGATGTAGGGGCTTACTATCCGCACCGGGTTACGTACCACCCGACCTGCCATTCGCTGCGCGTGCTGCATGTGGGGGAGGCCCCTTTGATCCTGCTGCGAAACGTGCGGGGCATCGATCTGGTGGAATTGCCCGCCGCCCAGGAATGCTGTGGGTTCGGAGGCACCTTTGCCGTCAAAAATGCCGACACCTCCATGGCGATGCTGGGGGACAAAATTCGGCATATCAAGGATACCGGCGCCGAGGCTTGTGCGGCCGCCGACAACTCCTGCCTGATGCATATCGGCGGAGCGTTGAACCGCCAGCGGAGCGGAGTCGATCCGGTTCACCTGGCAGAAATATTAGCCTCCACCGAAGAAGATTAAGGTCATTATTATATTAATGATCAAAAGAATGTCATATACTCATACTCAGCTATTAGTTCATGCTGTAATGACTGAGAAAAATGGAAAAGCCGCTTTTGTATAAAGGAAATAAAGATAAGAATTTATTATAAATAGGCAGGGCTTCAGCCCCTCAGGAAATATTGAAGGGCTGAAATCCTCTGTTGTACATCCGGGGCCACTTTGACCCCGGTCTAAAGATCCTTTGAAGGGCATGTTAATTTATTTTATTACCATGAGGATGAGCTTTGAAGGATCACGCGTTTTGTAACCAACGATCAGGAAACCAAATGTAATGCAGACTCCCACATTCGAAGAATCGGCCAAAGCGTATCTGTCCGATACGCAACTGCGCCGCAATATCGGTCACGCTACTCATACCATCCGGGATAAACGCCAGACGGTCGTCGATGAAATGCCCGACTGGGAGGTGCTGCGGGAAGCCGGAAGCAGCCTGAAAAATCGCATCATGCGTCACCTGGACGAATACCTGCTGCAGCTTGAGGCATCGGTCCGGCAAGCAGGCGGACACGTCCACTGGGCCCGCGAAGCCGAAGAGGCGAACCGGATTATCGTAGACTTGGTAAAAGAGCAGCAGGTGGAAGAGGTCGTCAAGGTAAAGTCCATTACCACCGATGAAATTAAACTGAACGGTGCCCTGGCCGAAGTGGGGGTCCGGGCCCTGGAGACCGATCTCGCCGAGCTGATTGTACAGCTGGCGGGCGATGAGCCCTCCCATATCCTGGTCCCCGCCATCCATAAAAACCGTGCTGAAATTCGCGAGCTGTTTCGCAAGAAACTAAACCGGGGCGAATTGAGTGATCGTCCCGAGGACCTGGCCGAGGCGGCGCGGTTGTACCTGCGAAAAAAATTCTTAAGTGCCAAGGTCGGGATCAGCGGGGCCAATTTTGCGGTGGCCGATACGGGCACCGTAGCGGTGGTGGAATCGGAGGGCAACGGACGCATGTGCACCACGCTTCCGGATACCCTGATTACGGTTATGGGAATCGAGAAGCTGATTCCCACCTGGCGCGATTTTGAAGTGTTCATGCAGCTGCTGCCCCGTTCCTCCACGGCCGAGCGGATGAATCCCTACAACTCCTTCTGGACGGGTGTTACGGAAGGCGATGGTCCACAGGAATTTCACCTGGTACTGCTGGATAACGGGCGGACCAACGTGCTGGCTGATGAGATCGGGCGACAAACGCTCAATTGTATCCGCTGCAGCGCCTGCCTGAATGTGTGTCCCGTCTATGAGCGGACCGGCGGACATGCCTATCACTCTGTCTATCCGGGGCCGATCGGGGCGATCCTGACGCCTCAGCTCAGGGGACTGGAGGACGAGGGGGCCGCCTCGCTGGCCTACGCCTCAACCTTGTGCGGAGCCTGTTACGAAGTGTGTCCCGTTAAAATCAATATCCCGGATGTGCTGGTTCACCTGCGCGGGAAAATTGTGGATCGCAAAAAACGGGAGGGAGGATTTAAAGCAAAATCGGATCCCGAATATATCGGGATGAAACTGATGGCCCGGGCGTTCAAAAGCCGGTCGCGCTACGAACGGGCTCAAAAAATGGCCCGGGTCGGACAAAAGTTCTTTGTTAAAGATGGTACCATATCAAACCTGCCCGGAGAACTGTCCGGGTGGACTGCCATGCGCGATCTCAAGCCTATTCCGAATCAAACGTTCCGCGAGTGGTGGGGGGATCGCGATGAGTGAGGCCAAAGAAGCCATACTGGAAAAAATTCGAAACGCCCTCGATGAGGTCCCCCGCCAGGAGCGTCCCGGAGATATTGACGTGCCGCGGCACTACCGGCAGAAAGGGAATCGCGGGGCTGGGGAAGTGGTTGCCCTGTTTGCCGAGCGGGTGGGTGAGTACAAGGCCACGGTACAAAAAGTGAGTGTTGATGCATTGGCGGAGGTTATAGCCGAAAGCTGCCGCCGGGAAGAGGTGGAAAAGCTGGTGGTGCCCGAGGGTTTTCCCGGGGAGTGGCTGCCCGGAGATGAGGATGATAATGTCCGGTTGCTGCATGATGAGCCGGGAGAGCCGCTTTCGCACCGGGAGCTGGACGATTCGGACGGCGTGGTTACCACCTGTGCCCTGGGAGTCGCCCAGACAGGCACCCTCATTCTGGATGCCGGGGCCGGACAGGGACGCAGGGTATTGACGCTGCTGCCGGACTACCATCTTTGTATTATCAAAGAGGAGCAAATCGTCGAGCTGGTCTCTGAAGGCTTTGCCCATTTCGATCAGCCCGTGCGGGAAGACGGTCCCCCGATCACCTTTATTTCAGGTCCCTCTGCTACCTCCGATATTGAACTCAGCCGTGTCGAGGGCGTTCACGGTCCGCGCCGATTGGAGGTGTTGATTGTTCATGGGCAATCTAACTAAACTTTTTCGTTGTAAATCGATTTTGGCGGAGTCAGATTAAGCTTAAAGGGGTTCGGGATCATCGGAATCATTCGGTCACAATCATCTATATCTATATAGGATAACAGCTTACGGGTCACCCGGTAAAGGGCACGGTATCGGACAGCTGACGGACCTGGGCCGGACCGCCGCCCCCGGCTTTTTGGGTGTGCTCTTTGACCGTAACCACCCCGCCTTTGCTGCACTGGGTCATCGAGTCCTCCATCACAAATCTTTTATCGCCCATTGCCGCTTTTTTACTGGTCTTTTTCCATGCTTGCAGGTCGGGCACGCAGGGCGGGGGCGGCGAGGAGACTTTGCAGGAGCCGAAAGTCGGCGCTACCTGCACGTCCTGACCGGTGGCTATTTTTTTGCCCTGGGCATGCAGCTTGGTTTGTGAAGTAACTGTTAGCTTTCCCTGGGTGCTGCCCAGCGTGCACTGGAGACACGCACCGTCCAATACATATTTTCTACTCATGATCGGTAGCGGTTAGATGATAGGTTGTGTTTTTTTGATAAGTCTCCCCCATTGCTCCTTCCACCTGCAGGGAGGCCTCGCTGATGCAACCGAGGCTGGTATTGACCCGGTATGCTCCCCGGTAGGTAAATTGATACGGCTGCACGGGAACGTCTCCTGCTACCTGACCGAGATAGCGATTGACGGCCTCGGCGTCGATACGTTCGGTGTCGGGACATCCGTCCACCGTGATTTCCGCTTCATGATGGCGTGGCTCCAGCCGGGTCAACTGTTTTCGTTCTATAAGGGGGAAGGGAATGGTTCCGAGATGCCTGGGGAGTATTTTCTTCGTTTCGGCGGCGGTCTCTTCTGAGTAACTGCGAAACAGATCGTTACACAGGAATTGCAGCACAGGCTCCCGGCCGTACAGGGAGTGAAAATGGTGAAACAAATTGTGCTCATGGCGGCTCAAAAGCTCTTCCACCAGCGGATCATCGTACATTTCTGTAAGCTGTTGTTTAACGCCGGGCCATTGCTTTTGAATCTGCTGCTCATTCAGTATTTCCCGGACCGCACCGGACCGGCGGGTGCGAATATGAAGCTCCCTGCTCAACGACAGCAACCTGGCAAAGATCCACTGCCATTTGTTATAATCACGGTTGCCATTAAAATACGGTCGGTATATCCGCAACCGAACGACAGCGGATGTTTCCAGCAGCTGTTCCATATTGAGCGTTAAGGGTATGCTGCACCGGATGGACGTCTGCTCGCCGGAAACCCTTTTATCCCTGCTAATGGTCAGGGTGTATTGCCGTGGCGCCTCCCACTGTTTACATCGCAGGTGATATGGTAGAATATCCCGGGTCACGGCCGACATGCTTATTCTAATTCTTGTTTTATATTTTTATTCTCCAAAGTCGATGCGATCCTTGCTTTGGATGGTCACCTTGCCCGCGCTATCCAGCAGCATCTCTCCGGTGCTGGTATGCACGGTCAGCTCTCCGGCCTGCTGCTCGGTTTTCTCCCCGGAACGCACCGTCCTGGTTTCAAGGATTTTAGTCGTACTGTTTTTCGCCTCCAGGTTGTGGTCCTCCCTGATACGCTCGGTTTTGCTCTTGCCTACATTGACCCTGAGGTTTTCCCGGATGTTCATTTCCATATTTTTGGCGTTCAGGGTCATATCTTCGGGCGCCGTTATCGTGACGCTTTTTTTCGCGGTATTCATACGGATGGCATTCCCATTTTTATCCTTAATGGTAATAGATTCCACGCCTTCCGCGTCCCTCAGCTCGATGGTGTGTCCGCTGCGGGTGCGTATGGACTTGATGTCGTTTTCAGGGGTACCGTCGCCGCTGGGCGAACGGCCGCTGCGGGCCGTACCCACCACATAAGGCAGTTCCGGATGACCTCCTTCAAAATCCACCCATACTTCTTCGCCTGTTTCCGGGATCATATGAAACCCCTTGCCGTCTCCGCCGGACGGGGAGAGCATCCGCAGCCAGGGCGTCATCCCGCTCTGCTGCCAGCGAAACCGAACCCGCACCCGGCCCAGGTCGTCGGGATCATGGTTGTCGACCACCACTGCCGACTGCGCCTCGGCCCTCGGATGCTTTTCAAGGCGGAATGAGGGGGTCGCTACATCGGCGGGGATTCCCCGGAAACGGTTGCTGTAATGCCCTTCGGAATCACACCGGTGATGAACGCCGGTAAGCATAAATTTGCCGTAGGCCTCTTTTCCGTAAACGCGTTCTTTCACCGATACATGGGTTCCCACGCCCAATCCCGGGTGGTGGCTGGTGCCGTTCAGGTGGACCATCCCGCCCAGGGTCGAGGCGCTCCGGCGGGAGGCGATCTGGTTCATACGTCCCCCGGCATCCCCCTGCAACGCATGGTTGGGCTTGTATCGTCCCCGGCGGGTATACAGGCTTTGGCTGGCTTCCAGGGCGGTCCGGCTGTGGACGTTGACGGTTGATGGCCGGTGGGAAGTGCTATCGCTCACAGCGCTCTGGTCGCCGGTATAATCGTATCCGGTCAGCTGCATGTTGTTCGCCTGCACGTCCATTTGCAGTGAAAACCGATCCAGTTCCCTGTCATGAGTTAAGAAGACGGTATCGGGATTATAGCGGCCGAATATCAACTGTTGTCCGTCATAGAACAGCCACTCCCCATACTCGCTGCCCAGCCGCTGTAACAGTTGCCAGCTGGTTTCCTTGTATTGCACTATGTATTCCAGCGGACCGGTTGTGGCGGGATCGAGCTGCAGGCGCAGCAGGTTGGTCGGGCAGGCGTCGAGCTGCTGCCGGATAATTCGCTGCAGCGACTGCCGGTTGAAGGTAGCCATATGCGGATCATCGTCCAGCAGCAGCGTCGGACTGCCGCCTTCCAGAATGACACGACCCCGGGAACCGTAATCCTTGGCCAGGGAGAGCCCGGTGATCAGGCCGCTGAAGACCTTGGGTCCGTGGGAGAGATTCTCATCGGCCGGGGCGATCTCGATGTAGATGCGCCGGCCCACCAGTTCACGCCAGGAGGCTGTTCCCCGCCCCCGGCCAAACGCCCGCCCGGGCAATTCCAGTTTAAAACGATGATGATTCCCGATCGATTCATGGAGGGTCAACATCTGGAAGGTGTCAGCGATCCCCTCGTGGCCCTCAATACGTATTTGCGTGGAGGTGTGTAGTGCCATGATGAACAGGTATTAATAATGGATGATAAATAGTACAATCTTTGACATACTTCTGGTACCTAATTTCATCTTTTGTTAGCTATCTGAGGAAGTATGCAAGCTTCTCTCCATCAATATTGGTAAGGCAACCGGACAAGTTGTCAGGCAACCAGATAAAAAAAACCAGCGGGCCCCGGCAGGGACGCCCGCTGATTACAAGATGCAGCGGCTACACCCACTCGTTGACGTGGGTTCCCTGCCCGACGGTAATCTCCCGGGCGGAGATGGTAAAGGTCTCGCTGAGCGGCTGCTCGTTGGTCGCCTC
>NZ_JBEPWZ010000100.1:0-10036 GCF_041642155.1 Fodinibius sp. | reverse complement strand
CCGTGGCCGGTGACGGGACCCTCGCAGCCGTTATTTCCGAAGCCTCTTTTGACGATCAACAATCCACCGATCCCGGTTCTCCCAATCACAACCCGGGCGTATTCATCTCTACCGACGACGGACAAAAATGGACCGAGGTCACCCCCGATACGTATCCCGACACCCACCGCAGAAGCGTGCTGAGCTTTGCCCCGGGTAATCCCGATATTCTGTATGTGTTAACCCTGAAGGGAGCTAACGATACAGAAAACCAGGGCGTAAGTTTTCACAAATTGGATCTGTCCGCCGGCAGTGCGGAGGACCGCTCGGAGCACCTGCCCGACTTTCGCGTTGACGACGAAGATACCGGCTATATGGAAATGCAGGGCGGATATAATATGGAAGTGGCTGTAAAGCCGGACAATGAAGATTTCGTGCTGGTGGGCGGCATCAACCTTTTTCGTTCCACCGATGGGTTTGCGACCACGCCGGAAGGAGGATATGACGGGGAGAACGAGGCCCAGAAAGATCAATATTGGATCGGTGGCTATAACAAAAATAACAGTTTTACCCAGTACCCCAACCAGCATGCCGACCAGCACCGGGTAATTTTTCCCGAACCCTCCGCCGATCCCGACCGCATGTGGGCGGGTCACGACGGGGGACTGAGTTACACCACCGATGTTACGGCGGAATCGGTAAGCTGGGAGGATCGCGACGACGGCTACGTGACCTCTCAGTTTTATACGGCCGCTATCCCCAACTTCGCGGATGATAACCGGCGTGCGGGCGGCACACAGGATAACGGAACACCCTTTTTCCAGGCCGGGGCACAGAACAGCCAGAATACCCAGGACATCTCCTCCGGCGACGGGGGGCATGCCTATTTTACGGAGAATTACCTCTACGTTTCGCAGCAGGAAGGCGGAGTCATCCGCTGGGAGGATGATTTCAGTGAACTCTCGTATGTCTATCCCTCCGCGGCGGAAAATCAGCTGTTCATTCATCCCTACCAGGTGGACCCCAATGACGAAAACGTTATGTATTACCCGGACGGGCATTACATCTGGCGAAATACCAGCCTGAATACCATTCCCAATGATAATTCCAGCTCGGGTGCTACACAGGGATGGGAGGAGCTGTCCGACCTGTCGGTTGGCAGCGGAAACCTGATTTCCTCCCTTGCCGTGTCCACCGTCCCGGCCAATATATTGTATCTGGGAGGATTCAGCACGAATGGTGAGCCCGTTATCAAGCGCATTGATAATGCCCACACGACTACGGATGATATAACCGATGTATCGCTCCCCGGCGATGCCGGGCTCAACGGCGCCTATCTCAAGGATATTGCCGTGAATCCGGGCAATGCCAACGAAGTGCTGGCGGTGCTTTCCAACTATAATATCGTCGGACTCTACCATACGAGCGACGGCGGCGAGAACTGGACGGCCGTGGAAGGAAATTTGACGGGCAACGAGTCCAATCCCGGTCCCTCTCTGAGATCCGCGGCAATCATACCGGCCGAAAACGGTACCGTCTATCTCCTGGGCACCAGCACGGGTTTGTATTCAACGCAAACGCTTGAGGGGGCCAATACGGAATGGGGACAGGAGGCCGCCGATGTTATCGGGAATGCGGTAACGGACGATGTGGCAGCCAGGATTGCAGACGGCGATATAGCAGCCGGCACGCATGGACGCGGTATGCTTTCCGGTGATTTCGGGGGTACGGTGGATATCTCCGATATCCCCTGGATTGAGCTGGATAAAACAGAGGAAAGGGTTGGTGAACCGGTGGTCATACGGGCGGAAAATTTCGAGTTTAATACCACGGCATCCGAAAATGAGGTTATACTGACCGATCGATACAATAACCAGACCAGAGAAACCGAGGCTACGGTCCTTGATGCAACGGCCGGCGAGCTCACCATTGAAGTACCCCGCGATGCCATCTTCCCGGAGGCCCCGGACAATGAAGTGATGCTGAAGGTCCGCTCAAACGGTACCGAACCGGCGGCGGTTACCTTTACGGTGCTTCCCCCGATCCGTTTTTCGCTTAACCAGAATTACCCGAACCCTTTCAGGGGTACGACGAATATCCCGTTTGATGTCTCCGAAGACAGTGAAGTCAGTCTTACTATTTATTCTATCAACGGGCGGAAAGTAATCGAGCCTCTTCGTGCCGAATCTTTTAACGCGGGTTCGTACGATGAACAGATCGATCTTTCCCACCTCGCCAGCGGAATTTACATCTATCGCCTGGTAGCACAGTCGAGCAGGGGGACGCAAATAGACTCCAAAAAAATGACGCTTATACATTAAGACCGCCGGCCTTCCCTCGAAACCTGAATGATGGCCGGCCGGTCCGCTAAATCCCGCGGTCGATGCCAGGTTCAATTCTTCATTCAGACCACTGTTCGATCAGCTCTTCAAATTCTTCCTGTATATCTTCTGTCCGGTTGCCTGCATACCATTTGTGCAGCCTTTCAGCCCACTCTTTCGTACTTATTTCCGGATCATCCTTCCACTGCATCGCTTTCTGCTGCGCTTCCCCCGGCCGGGGACCCCATGTCCCGAGCTCTTCCAGCGTCTCGGCCTCAAGGCACACCAGCTTGGGAATCGAGCGTCCCCCGTTCGTCAGGTACTCATCCATGATATCGGGGTGTTCATCCCGTAGTATAAGCCTCAGGTTAACATGGTCATTTTGTTCGGCCATCCTGACCAATACCGGTATATTTTGGGCGGCATCTCCGCACCAGGCTTCCGTCAGTACCAGCCAGATCCAGTCCTCATCCACATCCTGTAACGCTTCTTTCAGTGAATCTGATAGCCGGACCTGCTTATCCAGGCGGTTCATCCGGTGGACATTCATTTTGGTATAATTAATCATCGCTTCCGAATGATTCGTGCCGGTGGTCTTCCCCTCCTCAAGCAACCCATCGATCAGTGACCGGTACCTTTCATAGCTCATGCCGCTGTCAATGACTGCCGGGGTAATACTTTGTCCTATTATCTGATTCATAAATTCACAGTTATCTTAATAGTGCAACACCTTCAGCGGTTAGGGGCAGCTAATCTTCCTCCTCCAATGGCAATTGAAGGTCGAAAGCCTTCCCCATGCAAGGTGTCTTTATTTACGCTTTTTGCTGTTAGGAAGGCACAACGCATTTATTTTAAAAACCATTCAACAAATGCAAAAGAGTTCGTAAAATCATTATGTTTAGCGAATAGCGCAATTACCAGAAAGGATACAAACGCCATGGAAGTCCGGTATTTTACCTGCATCACACTTCGATAATCCCCTTCGTTTTTTGCCATCATTACTTTTAGCTTCTTGCCTACCAGGATGCCTGTAACACCTCCTGTCGTTCCGAATAACAGGCCCAGCATCAAATGTTGCAATCCTATCGCTAAAGTCACCAACAGCAATCCCACTGCGAAGGAGACTTCAAAAAAGCGCATAACCGTATACCTGCCATAGGAAACGGCAAAGGTTCGATCTCCCCTTCGCAGATCTTCATCTTGCTGGTAGATCTGTGATACCGGATACAGGCTTAACAGGATCAAGGTCACGCCCGCGGCTGCAATCCATATCGAGGGGTGTAGCGGGCCGAATCCTGTGGCATAATAGCCCAGCAGTACGGCATTAAAGCCCGTGCTGATCCCAATAGCAACAAGGCTCATGAGGGGACGTCCTTTCCAGCGGGACCAGGGCGAGGAATATAACCAGAAAAGGACCATGCTCAACAGGTAGATTCCCACGAAAAAGCCCCCCATCGGAATAGCCAGCAGGAGTCCTGCCACCTGCATAAGCAGCGAAGCAAACCACATCCATCGGGCCATCGGTGGAGGGTTTGGAAGTCCCCCCACGGGACCCTCGTCCCGGTCCCAATACGAATTATAGGCTGTCGCTCCACCAAAAAGAAGCAGATGCACATTAAAGAACTGTATTACAAACCATTGCAGGTTAAAATGATCGCTTAAGAGGGCTCCCAGTAAATAGGCGCCCGACAGGATAAAAAGTTGATAATGGAGGCGAAGGTGTAACACAAAGTGCCAAACCTGATTATCCCCACCCGCTTTACCTCGGTCTGATTCAGCCACGGATTATTAATATTTGTGAATATTCACCTGTAGCATACCCATTTTGGACGTATCAATCCACCGCGAAAAAAAGCTGTGTTATTCATAAGGCCTCCGTCCCCGTAAACCCGTCGAAAGTTGTATTGGCCTCATCAGACGGCTCTTTGTCAGGGACCACGCATGGTCCAGCCTCCGGAGCATCGAAACTGCCGGAGAAAACGTATTTGAACATTAGCCCGGTCCGGAAATTTAATTATCTTAACCCTGTCCGACACTGGCTGACACACCGCGCTGCTGCGCTTATCACCTGAACACCACTAATTAATATGCTGAAAGATTGTTATATTACAACATATGAATATGAAATCACCTGAGCCCACAACAGTATCCCCGGATATTCATACACAGCTTGCCCCCGGCGAATGGCAGCGACATAAAGCCCGTCATGAACAAACGATCGGGGAGCTCATTGACCCTTACCTGCAGCGGAGGAGCGAGCAGCAAAAAGATCCCGTTATGGACTTTTTATTTGAATATTACGCTTTCCGTCCCTCGCACCTGCGCCGGTGGTCGCCGGGACTGGGCGTGCTGTTGCTCGAGGGACATCTTCACGACTGGCCGTTTGAAGAGATGACCAGTCGGAACAACGGTTGCTTTCTCGACATCACGCATTTTTCTGCGGACCGCCTTTCTTCGCTTAAGTGGATCTTGGAGGTTTTACAGAATTCAGCGGACCGTCGTCCCTCTTTCGGATGCTTCGGTATGCATGAGTGGGCCATGGTTTACAAGGCCGACAGGATCAGGCACCAGTACCTTTCCCTGCGGATGGACAGGGATGAGCTTGCTGCTTTTGTAGAATCACGTCCCCTGGCCTGCACTCACTTTGACGCCTTCCGCTTTTTTACGGACGAGGCCAAGCCGCATAATAAGTTTGAACTGAACAGAGAGAACTTCCACAGGATGGAACAGCCCGGCTGCCTGCATACCAATATGGATCTCTATAAATGGGCGTTCAAAATGTATCCCTGGATTTCGAGTCGTACGATTCGCCACACTTTTGAACTGGCCGTCGAAACGCGTATCGTCGATATGAAAGCCAGTCCCTATGACCTCAGGCACCGTGGCTTGGATCCCATTAAAATTGAAAACGAATCGGGCCGACGGGAATACGTAAAAAAACAGCATGCTATCTTTAAAAGATCAAAACCCATCCGGCAGCAGCTGATCAAAGAATACCGGCGGGTACTGCATTCCGCAAACCCGGTTCATCGTGCCACACAGGAAGGCGTGAAGAAATAGCACGTATCTACGGAGTATGACCTGCACTCCCTGGTGAGCAATGGGATATGGGATAGAAGAAACACGGTAAAAGAAATGGGTGGAACTGTATTGTATCGTCCTGGCATCTATTCTATGGTACTGACCTTAATCATATTGGTCCGCCCTTTTTTGGCAATCGGCATACCTGTAGCGATAATAGCCCGTTCCCCGACCTGGGCGAGGCCGTGGGCCTTAAGGTAATCCTCCATCATCCGCACGCTCTCGTCCGTATTAAATATTTCATCGATCTTTACGGGTTGAACGCCCCAGACCAGTCCCAGTTGACGGCGTACTTCATCACTTTCGGTAAACGCCACCAGCGGTACGCGGGGACGAAATTTGGCGATTCGCCGCGCCGTTGTGCCTGAATGCGTGATTGTGCTGATAACGCGGGCCTCTACATTATCGGCGAGCACAACACATGAATAAGCCAGCGATTCAATAATCTGTTTCTCCTTCCATTCCGGCTGTCGGTAATCGAGACTGCGATACATATCGGGCGCGTTCTCTTCAATAGACCGACATATTTTATCCATGGTCTTGATGGATTCTACGGGATATTTACCGGCGGCGGTCTCCCCGGAAAGCATGACCGCGTCAGTGCCGTCAAGTACGGCGTTGGCCACATCCGAACTCTCAGCACGGGTGGGACGGGCGTTTTCCACCATCGATTCCAGCATTTGTGTAGCGGTAATAACCGGTTTCCCGGCTTTTCGGCATTTGTCAATAATATTTTTCTGTACCAACGGCACTTTCTCACTGGCAATCTCAATTCCCAGGTCCCCGCGGGCCACCATAATGCCATTCGATTCTTCTATAATTTCGTCGATCACCTCTACCGCTTCGGGTTTCTCAATCTTGGCAATGATGCCTGCATTGGAACCCTCTGCGCGCACTCGTGATATCACATCCTGAATATCACCGGCCGATCGGACGAATGACATCGCAAAGTAGTCGACATTCTTCTTTGCGGCGAATTCCAGATCTTTAACATCTTTGTCCGTCAGCGACGACATGGAGAGGTTAACGTCAGGAAGGTTTACGCCCTTTCGTGATTTTATCAATCCCCCCACAACTACCTGGGCCACCAGGCTGTCCGTATTTTTTTTAATCACCTTGAGCTCAAGCAATCCGTCGTCGACCAGAATACGGTTCCCTTCCGAGGCATCCTGTACCAGGTACGGGTAATCAACGGGAATACGTTCAGAAGTCCCCTCCACCTCTTGCGTCGTAATCGTTATATAATCATTCTCTTTTATCGGTTGTCCCCCTCCCTTCATGGTGCCCACCCGGATTTTGGGTCCCTGCAGGTCCGCTAAAACAGGTAAACTGACCTCGTACCGATCGGCCACTTTTCTGATCTTTCTGATAACGTCGGCATGTTCATCGTGCGTACCGTGTGAAAAGTTTATTCGTGCTACGTTCATACCGTTCCGAACCAGCGCATCTATTTTCTCTTCCGTATTGCTGCTGGGACCCAAAGTACAAACAATTTTTGTTCGTCGTTCGCCTGTGTTCATCTACGTTCTGATATTTCCAAAGTTATAAATTCACTACTTCTCGCGACTAACGCGGATTTCTCACCAGGAAATTTGTTCTTCAGCAAGGCAAAGGAAAAATAGCAGCGCAGACGTACCCCCTGTGCCCGGCATGCTATTTTGGTCTTCAATGCCGCTGATGGTCAACCTGCGAAGTATGTTACATACTGTCATATTTTTTTGACCTCAAAAGTCGATATAAGTTTATCTGCATCAAAAGGTTACAACAATACACCATACATCTTTGTGAGAAATACGGGCTAAAGTATAACGCACTGTTTAAACCAACCCATGAAAGCGCTTTAATGTATGAAATAAAATTCGGAAACGATATCTGGAGATGAAGATGAAACGGGCTTAGATTTGCTGAAGTCTCATCATATCTGCCGCGTGAGGATCTGGCCGGTCAGCCATAGCTGGCGCTGCTGGTATTGAACCGTATAGTAGTAATTGCTGCGGCGCAAAAGATAGTGATAAAAGGGATAATACTTATTTCTTAGTTTGGGCTGATCAAAATAATAAGAATAATCCGGATCGCTGTGATTATAGGAGTAATACCATATCAGCTCTTTCAGACGATCTCTGGTATACCAGGGAGCGCCAAAGAGCACATAGATCATCCCCAGATCGGTTTTCCAGCCCTCTTTAAAGTTAGAGAACTGCTTATTGGCCTCTTCCACCCGCTGGTAGTACATCTCGATAACCTGCCGGGCCCGGTTGGTATTGCCTATATTTTTTAGCCAGAACCGATCCACTTCTTTTTTCAAAGAATCAGCGTTCGAGATCTCCATCATATCCTCATGGTCCCCCTCTCCCATCAGGTATATCAGGGGGCGTGCCAGTTCCTTTGCCGTACTGATATTAGGATAGTTTTTGCTTTTAACGCCAAAGTCACGGGCTTTAAACAGCTCTTCTTCCTCACCGCGCCGGGCATTCACCGCAAAACGATAGTTCCCGCGGCCCGGGGCAGCAAATTTATATTCAATATAGGTACTGCTGTAATCCGTTAAAACACGCTGGCTCGATTGCAGCTCGGTTTCCTCATCATAGTCAATACCTTTATATTCTATGGAAGAGGGACTGTAATTGGAGTAATGCATTGGCCGGGGGTAGCTGGTGTCCGATTCAAAGTGAAGCAGTTGCGACCGGATCTGCATACGCTCGTCAGTACGCGGACTGATTACCTGGAATACGAAGCGAAGCGAATCTACCTCCCCCTTTACATCGTAGGTGTTGAGCTGCTCCCAATCTCCCCCGGCGTTCTCTTTTCCGAACATCTGGATATTTGACAAATTATAATCACCCTGCTCGGTTTGCGGGATGGCCGTTTCGACTGACTGCGTAATATTCTTTTCGGTATTCAGATCCGTTATGCTGACCAGCACCCGGTACCTGCTGGGGTCTACGGCATGAGTAAATGTCAAATCCAGGGCTTCGCGGCTCGAAGTAACAGCCTTGTCGGTGCTTTTTACCGTCCTTTCCATCTGATTGGAAACCAGGATATTGTTAGAATCCTCCAGGTCCTGAACCTGGTATTCCACCAACATGCGCGCCTGCAGCGTATCATCCTCTTCCTTATAGATGAGGCTGCCCTTCACTACCTCGGCCGTGATTTCAAGAATGGTATTATTCTCTTCGTCAACGAATCCAAAGGCAGCGGTACGGAATTCAGGATGACCGGCCTTGAAGTTATATCCCGTACCCCGCTCAATATCCAGATTCCTGGAAGCGCTGCACGATACCAGGCAAACTGCAAAAAAAGGCAATATATAACGACCCATACGCTTCATAGCAGGTATATTAACATTTTACCACGACGCTATTATCAAATGAACAGCTTTGTGGTATTGACGGACGTCCATCGAATACTACAATGTAGAAACCAGATATATAAGAATAAAATTTTTCTGTAAAATAGCTGTCTTATTTTTACTCTTGTGTACCTCAATTTATGGAAACAAAGGCCTTGTTCACCGCCCATTTGCACGGTGAATGCTCCCCGCCTACCGACCAAAATCATCCTGCAGGCGTACAATATCATCTTCGTCCGAAGGATGGGCGGGATCGGTATGCTGCCATATCTCCGCAAGTACGCCCCAGTTATCAAGTCCGACCAGCCGATGGCGTTCTCCCTGCCGTAAGGTGATAACATCTCCGGAATCATACTCCTCAAGATTGCCCTGCTCATCCGTTTCGCTTGTGACAACCCCGGCCGGTCCTTTGATAACTTTCCATATCTCGGCACGCCGGTGATGGTATTGCCAGGATAACCTTTTGCCGGGCGCTACCATAAGAACCTTGGGACTCAGCTTACCTGATATGGTCAGGTCGTCCATGGAGAGATGAGGAAAATAAGTGCTGGCAAATTCCTGTGCCTGTTGCTCATCAATGACAAAAAACCCTCCCCACGGGCGTTGCCGATCCTGGTCAACAATAGTAAATCCCTGATTGTTAATCTTTTGAGCCACTTCTTCAAAAACCTCTTGCTTTTCCGATGGTATGCGCATATAAAATAAATTGGTGAGTAAATAACAGACTTAGCAAATGGATTTCATTGCCATTGCCAAAACCTCTGAAACAGGATCGCGATCCGGCCAGCGCGTACGCCTGCGCAGATCTCCCTGAAAATAGGAAATAATATCATCTTTTAAAGCACAACCTGCGTATTACCACCCCGAAATGAACCCTCTAATTCCTTCAATACCCCTCTGACCTTCACACCGACACACAGGACGAAGGCCGGGAACGTACTGAAAATTAAAGATCAGGTTTTGTATATTAAACCTGAGACGAGATAACTATTCCCTATTCCAATTGAAATTTTTGCGTTATGAAATTTTATATTTGTATAAAGCAGGTTCCGGATATCAACGCCCCCCTCCAAATCAAAGACGGTGATCTGATCCAGGATACCGACCGCACGGTCCTTAACGCCTACGATGCTTCAGCGGTAGAAGAGGCCCTGGTGCTTACAGAAAAGCACGGGGGGGAAGGAGAAGTGGAAGTAGTACTGGTCGGTCCCGATACCGCCTCGGAAACCATTCGCAAGGCACTGGCTATGGGAGCCGACAAAGCGACCCACATCCGGACCGGCGGGAACATCGACTACGATTCGTC
>NZ_JBEPWZ010000099.1:9838-10122 GCF_041642155.1 Fodinibius sp. | reverse complement strand
CTCACAGTTCCACTCTGTCCCGCCTGCTGGGCCCAGGCCGTAGCTGCTGAAAAAAACAAACAAACAACTATTGCCATTAAAAGACGGGCAGCAGCAAACATTGCTTTTTTTGAACGAACACTCTTCCTATGTCTATATTTTTTTTTCATAATTGGATCAATTTATCACTTACCATTTTCTTAATATTTAACTCATGAAATATCTTGACTTATAAAATGAGTATCGAATATTAAGCCCATTTGACTTTACGGTTATATAAAAATTAAGCTGAGACAGAATCACTA
>NZ_JBEPWZ010000099.1:0-9828 GCF_041642155.1 Fodinibius sp. | reverse complement strand
CACTACTGGAAAATTCCCGGTCTTCTAAACTATTTTAACATCGGCTGGCAAATCACTGAAAAAGACCTTATTGAAGTCTGCCCGCTCCCGGAGATCCCGACAAACTATTGATGTTTCCTCCAGATAGGATCGCCCGTATACTCTTCCCCGATCGGATAGCGTTCATCAGGTTCATAGGCCGTTTCCATAATCTCATCTATTTCACGGACGACTCCCGGATATTGGTCCGCTACGTTATTTTTCTCTGCGATATCCTTTTCCAGATGATATAACCGGATTTCACTTTCCTCTCCCAGCCGTATCCCTTTCCACGCTCCCATGCGAACGGCCTGGTCATACCTGTCCCGGGTATGCCCGTAATCCCAATACAGAAAGTCGTGGGGCTCTTTGATCGGATCTCCCATCAGCGCCGCAAGCACCGATATCCCATCGATATCGCGGGGACTCGCTGTCCCGGCGAGCTCTGTGAAAGTCGGCATCATATCCTGAAATGATATGACCTCATTACTGACACGGCCTGCAGGCACGGTGCCTGTCCACCTTGCAATAAAGGGCACCCGGATGCCCCCCTCCGTCAGATTGCGTTTGTATCCGCGGAGCGGACCGTTCGTATCAAATGCTTTCCAAATGGTAGGGTGACCTCCATTATCACTGGTGAATATAATCAAGGTCTCTTTCCCGAGTCCCAGTTCATCGACCAGGTCGACGATGCGACCGACATCCCGGTCAATCATATGGATCATCGCCGCATACTTCCTGGCGCTTTCCGGCCAGTCCTTATCCGTGTAGGGGTCGGTGGAAGGAACCGTGAGTCCATGTTCATCCTCCGACTCCGAGGAAAAATGAGGTAGCGTAAAGGCTGCATATAAAAAAAACGGGGCATCCTTCGACTTTCGGATAAACTGCAGGGCCTTATTGGTCAGAATATCGTGACTGTAATGTTCCCTCAGTACGGTATTTCCGGGAAGTTCAAGCCGCCGCTCATTATAGTCGAGGTATTCGGTATAATAGTAATGAGCATGATCCTGGTTTAAATAGCCCAGCCACATGTCAAAGCCCTGGTTGGTGGCCCTCCCGACCGTACCGGCATCGCCCAGTGACCACTTGCCCACGCCGCCGGTGCGATAGCCCGCCTCTTGCAGCACTTCCGCGACCGTAGTGTCCTCTTTCTGCAGATAGGTATGGTAGTGGGGAATATTATCGCGGGCGGCGGTATGACCGTTGTGCTGTCCGGTCATAAGCACGCTTCTTGAAGGCGTACAAGCGGGTCCTCCTGCATAAGCCTGGGTAAAACGGATCCCTTCTTTTGCCAACCGATCGATATGGGGTGTTTGTATCTTCGACTGCCCGTAGCTTCCCAGGTCCCCGTATCCCAGATCATCCGCCATGATAAAAATAATATTCGGTTTGGATTCAGCCGGCGTATCCTGGGCCCGAATTTGATCAGCATTGCCAAGAGAGAACAGTGCTACTGTGAAACAAATAATAATGTTGTTTGGGTGACTATACATTTTATTACCCTTGTATTAGAGATCAGAAAAGTGATGGCACGGCATCCCGAAAAGCAACCGGCAAACATGAACATGTCCGTTTCATAGTATTATTCATGATAAAATTCCAGCTCTGAAACCGGCTTTCTGATGTTATCAGGACCGGTATATTCAAACCGCATATAACTATAGGGACGATCGGTATAATACTCAATCCTGAACGGGTGCCTGCCCTGCTCCAGATAGATTTCCCGCCGGCCATCAATTTCGCGACTATATTCCTCAATCATCAGCTCCCCGTGCAGGTGAAACCTGAACAGATGATATGCATGACCGTAGAACCGGTAGTACCCGGTATCGGGCACTTCCATATATCCCTCGAATACCGCTCCCCAGTTCTCCTTCCGGTGGGGAAAACCATTTACATCAGGGACAGATACTGTGCCCGAGGATTCCAATTTCAGCTGATCCGCAACGGGAGCCATTTCATCCTGCAGCGATCCCGTAAAATATTGATAGGTAATTCCCTGCTCCAGCCGGCGCCCGTTTTGTCGACGCTCAAACGGCTGAACCTTCCTGTATTCATACGACCCCACCCTGCTGCGTCCATGCTTGTTGACGGCCATCGTTTTAAGAGTTCTCGACTGATCCAGGACAATCACTTCCTCCGCCTTCCGTGAATGGGGACCCGGCTTCGACCCGTCCAATGAATAAAATATGGTATCACCGTCATGGACGGTTTTCAGGTGGACATGAATGGTATCCTGAAAAATTCTCCGCTCGTCCCGGGGGATGGGTGTGACGGGGGACCGGTCGGCGGGCGCTTTCTTTTCACGGGAGGAGGTTAACCCGAATTGATCGAATACGTTTCCCTGTTCATCAATAGCCTGATACTGCAGCTGCTGTCCATTAATGGCAACCGAGGCAAAATGATAGGTGCTTTTCATTTTTTTGGAGAACCAGGTTCTTGTCGGGGCGGCCTGTTCCAGACTTCCTCCCGCACCCCCCACGTTTATATAGCGCACGCCGTTTTGTTCAACCGGCTTGTCCTCCAAAATGGGCCAGGTGCGCTCGTACATATGAATATGACCGTAAAACACCAGGTCAACCCCATGTTTTTCATACAGCGGTACCAGCAATTTCGCTTCGGCATCCCCATGTGTCGAACGCTCGTGACGAGTATCTCCATAGTCGTTTTCCTCTGAGGTATATGGAGGATGATGCTGGACCATAATTTTCCACGTGGCATCGGATGAGGCCAGTGCATGTTCCAGCCAGTGGTACATGCGGGTGCCCGGTTCCTGGTACTGATTCGTATCAATCACAAAAAACTCTGCGTTTCCATATTTGAACCGGTAATAATGTTCCGGCGGCGGATTTTTGAAATAATCATAGTAGTAGGCAGCATCGTGTTCATGATTTCCCGGAATCGTAAACAGGGGCACTTGCTTCATAAAATTATGGGATGGTGCAAAAAAATGTTCAATCCATTCCTCCTTGCGGTAGCCGAGACCGACCTGGTCGCCGGCGTGCAGGGCAAAATTGGGACGCTCGCCCAAGGCCTGGTTCGTAATTTTCTTCCATATCTCCGGGTTGCTTTGCGAATCACTGAATACCGTAAAGGCAAAAGGCGTAGTGTCCTCCACAGCTGTCTTGAACGGCAAAATATCGGTTTCCAGGGTATCTCCCCCCTCCGTAATCGAAACGACCCGGTAAAAATAATTCGTCTCCGGCTCCAGTGGACGCAGGGTCAGTTCATGCCTCTTTTTCAGGGAACCATCATGTTGCTGCTGATCCAGCACAGCTTCCTCCGAATCATACCGCGCCTTGCCATACCTCACGGTTGACGTGGCGGGATCATTGGTCTCCCAGAGAATGCTGATTTCGGTTTGTGTGGCAAACTGCAAATAGGGCTTAACCAGAAATGCCGACTCTCCGTCTGCCGGGTACTGACCATGGCCCGACAGCGGATTTGTCAATATAAAAAGTACCAAAAGTAAGTACGCGTTACGCATAAATCGATATTTTAGCTTCTCAGCTCACTTAACTTAAAATTAAGCGGAGTAGATAAGTTACACAGCAACCAGCAGACAGAACCATCGAGTTGTAATCTTCCGGCCTACCGGCCACACCACTTCATCCGTTTATCCCCGCGGTTATTGCAGGACATTCCCCTGCGGGGTTTTTTCCAGCGTGAATTCATCCGACCGGTCGCCGGTCGCCGTATAGCTTTTGAAATACAGCTGGTCGTCCCGAATCGTTATCACCTGGTATAGCTGCGTATTTTCCCTTTGCTTCTGGATCCAGTTTTTCCCCTCCCCTATTTCATACATTTTGGGTCCGCTCACCGATACCACATACATGATACCGTTGTGCCCTGGTCGGCTGGCCCCTTCATCCAGCATGCCCCGGCCGTAGGCATGATCATGCCCCTGCAATATAATATCGACCCCGTGTTGCTCAACAAGCGATCGGTAGGCGTCCCGAATCTGGGGGTTGTCCCTCGTCTCTTTCGTACTGTAAAAAGGCTGATGCAGCGTCAATATGATCCACTTTTTATCGGTATTCTCCAGGACTTTTTCCAGCCACTCTGCCTGAATCGACCGCAGGTGCTCGTCGTTTTCGCTCGTGGTGCCGTCCAGGGATATCACACGAACCGCCGGATAATCGATATAGTAGCAGGCTCCATACAGTTCATCGTAGCCCTCGGGTCCGTTTCCGGGAAAAGTAAAATTCGTACGCCACAACGGAGTAAGATCCGGGTATTCATACTCGTGATTCCCGGGCGTCATGATGGAGGGGATCATCCTGTGGATAAAATCGCCCGCCTCATACCAGTCCTTCCACTCCCGGTCGTTATATCCGCGATTGACCAGGTCCCCGGCATACAGGATAAAAGAGGCATCAGGGGCGGTGGCATAGGCTTGTCGCACGGTCCGGGACCACTGGCTTTTCAGGTCATTCTGTGGGTCACCGAGATATATAAAGGTCAGGGCGGAGTCGGGATCGGCTCCCGGCAGATCAAACTGTATCCATTCGCTCCATCCTTTTTCCCCGCTTCCCACCCTGTACAAATATTCCTGTCCCGGTTGCAAATCCGGCAGGTTAGCCCGGAAGCTCTTATACACCTCGGTCTTCCCTTCATAGGTTGCCGTATCCAATCTGCTGTCAGCTTTCTGATGATTAAAATCCGAAAGGTCATTGATAGGATGAGGATGCGCCGGGCCCCATTGGACAACATTTTCTTCCACATTCAGGGCGTTGCGCCAGGTTATCGCCACCCCGGTGTTTCCCGGCTCCAGGGGATTGATCATGATCCGGCGGGGCTCGGTGTCGGTTTGAGCGGTCACCGTAGTTCCAGCGCCCGCGGCAAAGAACACCAATCCCACAATGACTATTTTAATAACATACTTCATATCTGTCTATTTTAGTTTTTGGTTTCTATGTTGAATCGCTGTTGCTGTCCGGGTAACTCGCCATGTGTGTTACTCGCAATACCGGATAACAGTACCAGAGCCAGAATAATACCTGCAAACAGGCGAACCAGTACAGCATTCAATTTTTTATCGGGAGCAGCGGATGCAAACGGATCATGTACGTTCCACCACCTCCATATCAAAGCTACAGCGATAATATTCAGAAGCGCCAAATCATCCGAAGTAAAATGGTACCGATACACCACGCCGGATTCAATGATCTGCAGAAGCTTATACCAGATCCACGTGGTGAAAAGGACCAGAACAACCTGGCTCGGAGAACTTTGACCCGTCCATAATTTTCGGAACTGGACGCCAACAACGATCAGGGCCAATACGCTAACACCCATAACCAGTCCCCACTGCGTGAGATAAAATGATTGCATTTCCGATACAGAAAGTTGTGTTCCCAGCTCTGCGATCTCTTCATATGAAAATGTGCTAACAATGGTCACAAGTGGGATAAACAGGAACAACAGGGCGATGGCCCAGCCGTGGGTTTTCAGCGTGGCCGGTCGCATGTGGGGCCATTTTCGGATGAATACCCCGGCGGCCATACCAAGTCCCCCAAAAAAGCCGATCGAATATTCCATTACATTCCACCAGTTAAAGGCGATACCGCTGGCACTCCCCATCACCTGGATAACGTTCCCGAAGGCGAAGCCAAAGCCGGCCCCCAGCATCGTCGAAAACGCCACATACCACGCATTCTTAAAATGATGCCGGTGCAGATACCAGCCCAATGCGGCCGAAGCGCCCAGACAGGCCGCCCATAACTCCGATCGCGGCGGCGTCATATACCACTCCAACTGATAAATCAAATAACCCCAAACAATATAACCCCCCGCCACCATCTGGGTAATCAGCGCCGCCCAGTTTGCTTTTTTATCCTTTGTGGTCTCCAGCATCAGTCCCGTCAGGCCGCCGCCCAAAAAGCCGAACAAACCCCCGATCAGGAACAGACTCAACAGCCCGTACGAGACATTCAGAAAATCAGTACTCTTTCCGTAACCCACCACTTGTCCATAGCTGATCATGCCCGTCATTCCCCAGCCGATAGCCCCCATTGCCGCGATCGCCGGCCAGTTCCTGATCCAATCCTCCCTTCCGGAAACCAATACCAGTGAAAGAACCCCGATGGAACCGGCCCAGGCCGCCCCGAATTCATGTCCGAAGCTGCCCCGAATAGCCCATGATGTTCCCAGTGTTAGCATTACAACGAGCATGGCCAGACGTTTATCTTGTTTCGGTGTAGGCATTTATCGGTTTTTTTCCGTTGAACGTGCTTTAATTTGTTCCGCCGTGCCCGACCAGAAAGCGACTCTCTGGCGCTGCCAGGTATACACGACGGCAACCGTGTCTCTCCCGGAAATGATGGAGGGATAGGAAAATTCATCCTCCGGATCCCCGGTTTCAATATCCAGTTTATATGGCCAGCTCTCCCCGTTATCCTCCGAGACGGCCAGCGTCAGCGGTGCACGGGCACCCCAGTTCTCATCATCCGGGTTGTAGGCCAGGACCAGGGTACCGTCAGGAAGCTTGACCAGGTCGATGCCGCTGTTGGGATTCGGCAGCGATGTCTCATAGAGGGGGGACCAGCTTTCCCCGTAATCCTCGGAATCGCTTCGGCCGATGACCCCGGCAGATGTTCGCACCAGCATGTGAACATGCCCCGGCTGCGACTCCCACAGCGTGGGCTGAATGGCCCCTTTCCCCTCGAACACTGTAGTATCCACGGGAACATAGTCGCTGGCCGTCCAGCTTTCTCCGCCATCATCACTTCGATCTACAAAAACCCGCCACCGGTCCCCCTCGTGGGAGGCCGGGGCCAGCCAGTCGCCATTCGAGAGCACAATCGGCTTGTTTTTAACCGGTCCCCGTCCCCCTTTGTCCCCCTGAACCAGTTCCCGGGCCTTGCTCCACGTGTCTCCTCCATCGGTGGAGACCGTATACCAGGTCTCCCATTCAGGAATTTCTTTCCCTACTTTGAAATACAGAATAATTTCCCCGCCGGGTGCCCTGAACAGCACCGGATTCCAGTGGGGATCATCCCGTACTTTCACCAGTTCCCGGGGAGCTGACCAGTTCCCGGGATGGCCCATGGAAATCCATATCCCAACATCATCATGCTTCTCTTCGGTACCGCCGAACCAGGCAACGAGAAATTCCTCCTCATTGATCTTGGCAATGGTCGAAGCATGGGCCTGGTCAAAGCCTTTGGCTTTCTCAAACACAAAATCCTTTACCGGTAAGTCATCTGTGGTTTTTTTCTGAGATTCCGAAGACTGGCAGCCGGCGAAAAATATTGTACCGGCCACACCTATACCACAAAAAATAATCTTTGGTATGTTGAAAAGGAATCTGTCTATTGTTGATATCCAGTGTATCATCATGTTCTTTCTTTTTTTATGTATGTTAAAAAATTCTTCCGGTATCGTCCGTACCGAGCCTCCGTGCTGCCATCCGGCGGGCTAAGGAGTTCATGAATGGAAGGTTCATCCATTCGAGGAGTTTTTCAAAGCTATCGCCAGGTACAGATGCAGGAGCATACGTTAGCTGAACGCTTATCAGTTACATCCTCCGCCCCGTTCAATATTGAATCACTTCACTAATTGACTTTCTCTCGCCGCTCCATCACTTCCCGCCACGTCGCCAGAATAATATTTTCCTCCTCCAGGTACTGCTTCAACGCGGGATCCGTCATTGCCAGCAGATCGCCCTTTCGGCGCAGGCCGGAAGTGGAGATGTCCCCGAATATCTCCGATGGATCCGTACAGTGCATTATGACCATCGTCAGTCCGGGCTCCAATTCGTCCATGGTCTCAATATATTTCTCCGTGTAAAACTGCTGCAGCTGCTCATCCGTGGGGTTATCGTCCCCCGGATACTCCCAGCCGTAGCTCACGTTGTGAAGATCATCGAGGACCGGCAGTCCCATCGACCATATATTTTGTCCCATTTCAGGAGCCAGATCCAGCAGATCGGGCGTTGGCACCTCCATCCCCTCTTCCCACTGCCCGCTTTCCTTTAATTCACGGATCGTCTCCTGCCGGTAATCCTCCTTCAAAAATGACATATGTCCCCCGGGAAACATAACAGGAATCTTGTAGTCCGCGCCGACTTTAATATAACGCTCCAGGAACGCACGATCGGCGAAGAGGGTCCCCATATGAGAATCCAGGTGTGTGGGACGAAAACCCATGGTGAGCGCCCGCTCGACCTGGGCTCTGATCTCCGCTTCCACCTCGTCCGGGGAAGCGTGCTCAACGACCTGGTCGACCGACCCCCAGAAACAACCCTCCCTGTCCACCAGTCCCGGTACTGCCGGTTTGCCCATTAACGGTCCCCACCGATAGTCATCCCATTCGGAGGTAAGCGTCAGGTGCAGTCCGGCATCAGAACGGGGATGCTCTTTGACGTATTTTGCGATGCCCGGCACCCAGGGACAGGGCATCATGATACTGAACGAGTTGGCTACGCCTTTTTCGATGGCATCCCGGGTACCCTTATTCGAGCCCCAGGACATCCCGGCATCGTCAACGTGCATAATTAACACTTTGGCTTCTTCGGGATATCCCAGCTTTTCAGCATAGGTATCCGGCTGGGCCTGAAGAGGTGTTGATATCCCTGCAAACAGCAGGAACATCACTATTGATGAGGTTAACAAATAATTCATAAACTTTTTTGATGTTAATTCCTTAGGGTTAACTAAATATGCCTACCGAAGGCAAAGCGTATCATTACCCTAAACTTTTATGAATATTCTATTTTTATACAGATAATATACCGGGATATAACAGAGAAAACAGAAGAATAACGCCCACAGAAAAGAGACCAAGTAGGGGTTCAGTCCGATTCCCGTTCCCCCCGACATAAACAAGGACCGCAAACTTGTCTCTCCCAGCCACGCCGAGTGTGTCACCACGGGAAGAATACCGGAAATGACGTAGGCGGTGATCGCATTGGTTCCGAAAACCACGCCCGCAAACGTACCTTCGGATTTATTCAGGATATCAATCCAGTAATAACAGGCTCCCAGGACCATGGAAGCAAGTCCGGAGGTATACAGCACAAAGGAGCTGGTCCACAGATGCTTATTCAGCGGGAAAGCCCAACCCCACATATTGCCCAGCGCAAAGGCCAGGAGTCCCCCAACCATTAAGCCAATGACTTTTCGATCTCTCGACCGGTCGCTCACGATGACATACCCCGCAATCATACCCGTAATACCGGTAACGATAGCCGGCAGGGTACTGAGAATGCCCTCCGGGTCCCAGGTGCCCTGATATAAACTGCCCGGAATAAAAATGTTATCAATCCACGCAGCGATATTTTTTCCGGGCTCAGCCAGCGACAGTCCCTGCTCGGGGTGGGGGATGAGGGCAATAACCAGCCAGTATGCGACCAGTATACCCCCGCCGATCCACCATTGTGTTCTCCTTGAGGTATACAGGAACAGCAGTGCACAGGCGAAAAAGACAACGGCTATCCGCTGCAGAACACCCGGAATGCGGATATTCGCAAAATCAAAGCCCGGAAACAAGTTCAGGAATAACCCAAGCCCGAAAATGATGATAGTCCGTTTTACAATCTTGGGAACCATCTCGCTTCGCTCTCTCCCTTTGGAAAGATACTTGGTGTAGGCCAGAACGATAGAAACGCCTACAATAAAAATAAAGAAGGGAAAAATATAGTCCGTAGGCGTTATACCGTTCCACTCGGCATGGGCGAGGGGAACGAAAATATACTCATGCGCGCCCGGCGTGTTGACAATAATCATGGCCCCTATGGTTATGCCGCGGAAAAAATCCAGGGAGATCAATCGTTTTGAAAGTGGTTCGTCAGCCATAATCTAATTCTTT
>NZ_JBEPWZ010000098.1:0-10135 GCF_041642155.1 Fodinibius sp. | reverse complement strand
TCGATCCGGACCGCGTGCAGTCCCCGACCTATACCCTTATTCACGAATACGAGGGAAAGGAAGGGCTGGCGCTCTATCATTTCGACTGCTACCGGATGAGTTCTCCGGAGGAGGCCCGGGAGATCGGGGCGGAAGAATATTTTTACGGGGAGGGCATATGCGTCATTGAATGGCCCGAGCGCATCGCCGCGCTGATCCCTCCCGAAGCGCTGTGGATATCGATCACCGCGCCGGATGAGAAAACACGAAAATTTGTCATTGGAAAAAAGAGTTAGTAATCCCGTATATTCAGGAGTTATGGCAACGAAGAAAAGATTATCATATAGACTCGACCGCCTGCCGGTTATTTACCCTTTTAACCGCCGCGCGGATAACAACATCCAGCTGGGCGACCTGGTGTATTACGGTCCCAGCCCCGAGTATTACGGCATCGGCGAGGTCGTCCGCTGCGTGGAGGGACACTGTATTGTCGATTTCAGGGGCACGGGCATGCTGAATATCGAAAAGGACGCGCTGGCGATGAAATACCTTATTCCCATCCACAAGCTGAACCTGGGACATATCCTGAAGAGTACCTGAGCTGGAGGGGGGAGGCCGCTGGATGGCGTCATTTTCCTTTCTCTCCTGAATCATTCCGTGAGCTCCCTGCTGAAATCCGTCTCTTCCAGTACCCCGCCTGTTCCCTTTCCCACGCGTCCCGCCAGCCACAGCATAATACTGACAGCCAGTCCCGGGTAGAAAGGCTCCATGCCCATGAAGGTATAGTCGTACTCCATGGTGCTGGTGAGTGTACCGAGGATGAGCCAGCACAACGACACTCCGATGCTGATGACCATTGTGGGAAGCACCCAGCCCTCCCGGAGGGAGAAAAAACGCAGGTACACCCCTAAAACGGGGATCAGCAGTCCCGGCAGCATCACCGATCCGATGACGTACCAGAGGTCGATAACGCTGGGATACACGAGGATAAGCAGGATCCCCAGGACCGCCGCAATGACCGTACTGATGCGTGTCAGCGTATTATTTTTGACTGAAGGAAAATGTTTCGCCAGGAAATCACGCCCCAGCGTCTGCCCCGACAAAAAGAGATAACTGTCCAGCGTAGACATGATTGTCGCCAGCAGGGCCACAAAGAACAGCCCCTTGAAACCGAGCGGCAGAATCTCATTGGCCAGGTACGGATACACCATGATCGGTTCGGCCAGGTCGGGTCCCAGTATCGCCCACCCGTAGATGCCGCTGAACATCGTCAGGAAATCGAAGAGCGACCAGAGCAGGATCGAAATGAAAATTCCCTGCCGGGCCGTAGCGGGACTTTTAGCCGCGGCGGCGCGCTGGTGAAAACTCGGGTCGACGAACGTCCACAGCGCAATGAAGAACCAGACCAGGATATATTGGAGATCCTGTCCCCCGGTAATATCGCGGTAGCTGGCGGGCATCTGTTTCCAGAGGGATTCCAGTCCCCCAAAATCGATCCCCGCGAAGATCAACAGGAGGATAAAGCCCCCGAACATGAGTACAATCTGAAGCATGTCGGTATGCACCACGGCGCTGAACCCGCCGAAAATGACATACGCCACCGAAAAGAAGGCCACCGCGCCGGCATACCACAGGAAATTACCCGATCCCCCGGTGAGATACTGGAAAATAAGTCCCAGCATCAGGATATACGGGGCCGGACTGACGAGGATAAAGATGGGCAGTGCGGAAAACTGTCCCGCTCGCTCCCCGTAGAAATTCCCCACCGCCTCGGGCAGCGAAAGTGCCTTGTTCATGCGAATCTTGCCCGCCAGCAGCCAGGCAAAGAGGGCCGAGAAGACGTAGAAAGGAAAGCCGAAGAGCAGCCACTGCGAGATGCCGAACTGATAGCTGTACTCCCCGACACCCAGGATGCCGCCGTACCAGGTGGAAACCAGGGTGGCGACGAAGGCAGGCAGGCTCATCTTGCGTCCCGACAACAGAAACGTCTCCTCATCCGTCTCCTCCCAGTCGCGCTGCCAGGTCAGGTAGATCAGAAAAATAAAATAGAGCGAGATGATCGCCCAGTCGATGAGTTTAAATTCGAGTTCGGTCAACGGTGGTAATGAATAAGATTGTGCCCGGTTCACTCAAATGCTGTGGACTGCCTTGCGCGCGATTACATTCCCGGTGAAAAATACAGGTCAAAGATAGGGCAAAATTCCGCAGTAATGCGATCCAAATTTCGGGATATTATTTTTCTTTTTTCCCTTATCCCTTTTCCCATAAGCTTCAGGCATGTGCGCGAATGGTCTTGATCAGCGTTTCAAAGGCATCCGTCTTTGTCAGGTAGGCGGATGCCCCGGCGCTTTTCATGTTTTGGATCACTTCCTGGCTGTTGTGAAGGGATAAGGCGATAATCCGTGTATCTTTCCCGGATCCGGTTATCGTTTTCGTGGCCTCGATACCATCCATTACGGGCATATTCACATCCATCAGAATGACATCAGCAGACTTCTCATCGGCCAATTCCACCGCTTCCCGGCCATTGGACGCTTCCGCAACAATGCTTATATCCTCCTGTTTTTCTATCATTTGGCGAAATCCCCTGCGCACCATGTCATGATCATCCACCAGCATGACCGTAATGTTCCGTTCCGGTATGGACGCCTCCTCCTTTTTATCGGCAGGCGGGACCGATTCCATGTCAGCCCGGGGCGATACCTCCCGTGCCGCCTGCTCTTTCAGCGGGGCATACAGGGTCGCTTTGGTCCCTCTTCCCGGTTCTGAATTGATCTCAAAGGCGCCTCCATGCCAATTTATCCGCTCCTGTATGTTAAACAGTCCAAATCGTCCTTCCTCCGTAGACTTCAGAAGATGTTTTTGTACATCAAAACCCTTGCCCTGATCCCTGACCGTAATCTTCACGTGTTGATCCTTGCGCAGGGCATGTATCCGGGCTTTCCGGGTATCCGCGTGCTTGATCACGTTAAGCAACAGCTCGCGTACCGATTGATGCAACGTTGTACGGATCTGTTTATCGACCGTTTTCGGCTTCCCGTCGTCGTGAACCTCAATATCCAGCCCCTGTTTCTTCATTTCATTCGCGGTCCATTGCAATACTTCCGTGACATCTTCTTTGTTGAGAACGGGCGGTGGTTTCAATTCCACCATCAGGTTCTGATTGTAATCAAGAGCGTCGTTCACTATTTCTCTCAATACCCGCAGCTCCTCCGGGCCCCGGCCCGAAAAGTGGTCGCGCTGTAATCTGTCGACCTGCATTTTAGCCAGGCTAAGCATCTGCCCCAGATTATCATGAAGCTCGGCTGCCAGCCGCTGTCGTTCCTGCTCTTCCGCTTCATTCAGCCTGGAGGCGAGCGACTGCAGCTTTTTCTGGTACGACCGCAATTCCCGGGTTCTTTTTTCCACCCGCTTTTCCAGGGTGTTGTTCATGGCCTGCAGCTTTTCTTTGGCGTGGTGGCGTTCGGTCAGATCCACGCCCTGGGCAAATATTCCGTTTACCGAGCCGTCGGAATTACGCAGGGGCTGATATACCAGGTCGAGATACCGTGTTTCCAGTCCCTCGTTGGACTCCGGGTGGCGGTCAAGCTTGATAGGGATATCGGTCATGACCACTGGTTCGCCCGTCTCATATACGTTGTCCAGCCGTTCAAAAAACCCCTGGCCTTCTACCTCGGGCAGCACTTCCCGAAGCGGGCGGCCGATCAACTCCCGGTTTTTCCCCACCAGCTTTCTGTACAACTCGTTGGCCCGTTCAAAGACATGATCGGGTCCCCGCAGGACACACATAAAAGAGGGAGCATAATGGAAAAATTCAGATAGTTGCTTTCGATCCCTTCGTATCTCCCGGAGCAGCTGATCGCGTTTTTCCCGGTCCTGTTTGCGTTTGGTGATATCATTAAAAAGGGCAGCCACTTTTCGCTCTTCGGGCCAGCCTATGCGAAATGCCGATATTTCAAACCAGCGCCCTAATTCCTCGCTGTGGTAGTCGTACTGTATAGATTCGCCTGTCAGGGCTACCCTGCCAAAACGCTCAAACCAGCGGTTATCCAGCTTCGGTACGAGTTTCGAGGCGTGCTCGCCTTCTGCCTCCTTCTCTCTTACATCGGTGTATTCCACAAATTCTGCATTGGTTTCAAGGAAAAGGCCATCCGTGGGCGTATCACTTTCCTTGAATTTCACTTTCAGAATACCGAATCCTGCATTCCGTTTTTCAAAAGTGCGGTTATCCTCCGGCTCCGCGCGTGTCGTGTTTGCCGTCTTATCAGCCAGTATTACAACCCCGCCCCCGGTCTCCTGGTCATCCGGAACAGGATAAAACGATACCTCAGCATGACGCTCGTCGTAACCAGCAAATGAAAGCGAGTTATTTCCGCAGGACACCACCTTCCCGGTAGAGCGAGCCTTCCGGACACAGGAAGCAAAATCCGGCCACTTATCTTCCATCAGGGGCCGGGCCGGTTGTCCCAGCGGGTAATCATCTCCTATCTGAGTTTTCCAGGCGTCGTTGTAAAAAAATAAATAGTCGTTTCCCCAGCAGATCCCGGCGGGAATATCCAACGCCAGGCAAATATTGAAAACCGATCGCAGGGGAACGGGCCATTCTTCGACGGCACCAAGGAAGGTGTCTGACCACTGCCGGTTACGGAGTTGGTTGCTAATAACGCTGGATCTATAATCAATTTTAATCGTAGAATGGCTCATACAGGAACCAGATTTGTCAGACAATAATTGACGTGAAAATGAACGCCTATCCAGGCAAACCGGAGTAATAATAAGCAGGGCGTCAACTTGTGGATAGAGTTGCTTAGCTCCGACAACCAGAATAATATAACATTTGGTAATGCAGGTAGCCCTTAAAAAATGAGTCAGGATAGATAAATATGCTTTCAGACTTCTTTCCATTTGCCGTAATTATTTCCTGGCAAATCCTGACTGGCCGTCTTATCTTTTCTGTGACGTACTTTACGGATAAAAGGTTATTTGAACTTGTACACAGATAAGTCCAAGACCGTAATCCATGTTTATCCGCGCGAAGAACACCTGAAGACATAGTTTAACCCTTGTAAGTATATGATCAATAAGTCAATAATTCAATGGTATAGTTTAAGCACGTCTTCTCTCCCCGATCCACTTGCATACTCTACCCGGCTTTTCGTATATAGCGTTATTTTGATTAACTGCTCAAATCCAAACAATAGACAATCGGACGTATTTCCCGGACATCCTCCTGCTGGATATCCGTTTTTTATTTCCTGATATTTCCCCGTACATTTTTAGATGTCAATATTCGATATCATACATTATTGAGCGGACTATCTAAAAGCTGATACCAAATGTTCGAGCAATTAAGGGAAAGTATTCAGGAACATGTTTCACTACCCGACAAGCAGTGGGAACTCTGCAAAAATCATTTTCAGCCAAAACGGATGCTCAAGCGGCAATTCCTGCTTCAGGAAGGGGATGTTTGCCGGCAGTTAACGTTTCTTGAAAAAGGGTCCTTGTATTCGTACTCCGTGGATTCAAAGGGGAATCAGCATGTCCTGCGGTTCGCTTTTGAAGGCTGGTGGATTGCGGATCTGCAAAGCTTTTTCACGGGGAAACCTTCGACGCTGAACATTGAGGTGCTGGAAGACAGCGAACTGCTTGTTCTGGACAGGAAAAATCACGAAAAGCTTCTAAAAGAAGTCCCGTCCTATGAGCGCTATCACAGGATCATCGTCGAAAATGCATACGTGGCCCTGCAGCAGCGCGTGGAAAATGCGTTGGGACTTACGGCCGAAGAAAAATATGCCAGGCTAATTAAGCATAATCATGAATTTATGAATCGTGTCCCCCTTAATTTAGTGGCTTCCTATCTGGGCATGAGTCCCGAAACACTGAGCCGTGTTCGCGGAAATTTCAGCGGTTGAGTTTTGTTTCCCCTTTAGCCCGCGTTTCTCACCAAGTAATTTGTACTTCAGCAAGGCGAAGAAAAAATAGATTTCTTATCAAATATCAATGCTGAAGTTCCGACAATAGAGTACTTTTATAAAAGACATAATTAATACAGCATCGGATGCCGTTCGTTTGTCTTCAGAATAAATCGGCATTTGACGGCGTAAATCAGAATAAAAAAAGAGAAAGGAGAGCTATGGAACCTTATAAAGATTTAAATAAAAGTTATATCGAAGGGAACGTGATTCACCCGGTCAACGACGATGCCAATGCCGTGTTTGGCGGAGAAAAACAATCCGGTGTCGGACGTTTTAACGGAGACTTTGTGAAGGAAAAAATCACCACAGCCAAGTGGGTCACCGTACAGCACGAAGACCGTGAATATACGTTGTAATACAATATAGTTTATCAATTGGCAGTTAGAATTTTTAGGTGGATACCTGGTCAGGTATCCACTTTTTTACTTCAGGAATGAAGGGTTTTCTTCCCCGGTTTTTGATATATATCAAGGGTTTTTGCTATCACATATCAATGACAAGGGAGCGCCGGCAGGCTATGTTTACACAACAAAATGAAACGGTAACCAGAATAATCATTATGCCCATTACAAAACAAACAATTGCCGTCATCGGAGCCGGTGGAAATATGGGCTTCGCCATTGCCAAAAGTATTGCAGGGGACAACTACCGCCTGCTTCTTTTTGACAGAGCCCCTGAAAAACCGGGGTCGTTAACGGAAAAAATTAAACAGGCCCATCCGGGCGCCGATGTAGAATCCATGGATTGTGCCCACGACTGCAGCTGGGAGGCCGACATTATAATTCTGGCCGTCCCGCACGGAGCCGAAAAAGAAATTGCCGGCAAGATACGCGATGTGGCCACTCAGAAAGTGGTGATCAGCATTGCCAATCCGGTGGATGAGGATTTCAGCAAGCTGACAACCGAACCAGATAGCAGTGCCGCCGAGGAGCTACAAGAGTGGCTGCCGCACTCCAGGGTCGTCAAAGCGTTCAATACCACCTTCGCCGCCGACTTTGAGCAGCCGGTCATCGACGGAAAGCAGGCCGATGCCTTTATTGCGGGCGACGACGAGGAGGCTTTACAGGCGGTAACCGCACTTGTGGAAACGGCGGGATTCAACCCGGTTGTCGCCGGGGACCTGTCGGCAAGCGGTACGCTCGAGCGCATGCAGCTGCTGCTTATGCAGATTACGACCAGAAACAATGACAACCGGCTGGCCGGCTGGAAGATACTGCACTCAAATCACCGGTACCATCGATTGCACGGAGTTTGATCTCGGAGGCGATTTTCCGCCGCTCATGATCAGCAATGAGGTTTTATTAAAGCCGGCGGTGAGTTTATCAGGCAATAAGATATTTTATCACCCATCGGATCCGCCGGGTTTCTGAAGCTTTGCGGATCCTTTAAATGGAAATTACCAGAAATAAATTGACTTCATGTATAACTTGAAAATCATCTCCTCAACAACTCGTCCCGGCAGAAAGGGGCCCATTGTTGCAAAATGGATCACCGAAAAAGCAAGTCAACACAAAATATTTGACGTGGAATTGCTGGATCTCGGGGAAGTAAATCTGCCGATGATGAATGAACCCCGACATCCGAGATTAAAAAACTATGAACATAATCATACCAGGCAGTGGAGCGCTAAAATTGATGAAGCGGATGCGTTCATCTTTGTTACGGCCGAGTATAACCACACCTATCCCGCCTCCTTGCAAAATGCTCTTCAATACCTGTCGCAGGAATGGAATTATAAAGCGGCCGGGGTGGTAAGCTACGGCGGCGTATCGGCGGGAACCAGGGCTTATATTGATTTAAAAAGAGATCTGCTGACTTTTAAAATGGCCCCTCTGCTGGAGGCAGTGAACATTCCGTTCTTTACTCAATTTATAAATGATGAAAACCAGCTCACGCCCAACGCAGAGATGGAACAAGCTGCCCATGCGATGTTGGATGAACTGGCAAGGTGGAGCGCCGGAATGAAAGTGATTAAAGAGAATAAAGCTGTAAGCGTTTAATCCATTACTTGACTTGTCAATATAAATAAACCAATTCAAAAGAATACTGAGCATGGACCATAAATATACCACACCCGCCGATACACGTATTGGACATATCCATCTTAAAGTATCGGATCTGGACCGGGCACTTGAATTTTACCGCGACCTCCTGGGTTTTGAGCTGACGACCATGTACGGGGAAAATGCGGCTTTTCTTTCGGCCGGCGGATACCATCATCATATTGGACTAAACACCTGGCACAGCAAAGACGGTCGGGCCGCATCGCGCAACAGCGCCGGTTTGTATCACACCGCCATTTTGTATCCCACCCGCAGAGACCTGGCCGTAATCCTGCGGCGGCTGATCGATGCGGATTATCCCCTCAGCGGTGCCAGTGATCACGGCGTATCGGAAGCGATTTACCTGGATGACCCGGATGGCAACGGGGTGGAACTCTACCGCGATCGCCCCCGCGACCAGTGGGAATACAGAGCGGACGGTTCGGTGAAAATGGTTACCGATCCTCTTGACCTGCAAGATCTGCTCAAGGAGCTGGATTAGAATATCACGTGTATGGACCTTTAGAAATCATGTGTATATTGATCGTTGAAGATGCCATGCGGGCAGTAGATGAAATGTAATTCTTGATATCGACAAATTATCGTTGCTATGTACACTATAAATAAGATATTAGTACCGACCGATTTCTCTGAAAATGCATCCAATGCCTATAGCCATGCCCGGCAGATTGCCGGCCGTTATGGCGCAAAGATAGATTTCATCCACATTATTCCAACACTGGAGTATTTTAATGAAAGTTTGCAGCAGCTTGACATGCCGCTTGATATGGATAAAGAGGTATATCCGGACGCCCAGGAGCGGGCATCCGTGCACATTACCGAACTTATGAATGATCACCTTGAGCCGGAGAATAAAGGCGAGGGTATTGTGAGGATCGCTCCAAAACCCTCGAAAGCAATTGCTGAATATGCCGAACAGGGCAGCTACGATTTAATCGTAATTGCTGCAAAAGGACGCCACGAGTCTGATCTGCTTCGAGGCAGTGTCACTGAGAAGCTGATACGTTACTCAACAGTGCCCGTCCTGCATACCGACCAACCCAGTATTGAACGTATAAAAAATATCATGGTGCCGACGGACGGTTCACCTGCTTCACTGCAAGCCCTGCCGGTGGCCGTCTCTATTGCTTTAAGGCATAACGCTTCCATCACCTTGTTTCACGGGTTGGAAAAACAGGAGACCATTATAGAAAATGCATTAGAAGATCCATATAAATCATCAGCCGAAAACATCCGGGATTCCATTTATGATGCGGTGGATGAGTTTTTCAGGGAGTCATGGGATAAGGTGGAGCTGCGACGAGGGCAAGGATTTGAAAGTCAGTTTGTAGTCAGCACAGAGGCCTCGAGTGCTATCGTTGATGTAGAGACGGTTATTGAGAAAGGGGTTTCGGCCCATTATGCCATAACCAGTTATGGAGACGAATATGCAGATTTAATGGTACTGGCAACGCACGGACACAGCGGGTTGAAGCATCTCATTCTTGGTTCAACGGCGGAAAAAGTGGTACGACATTCGGCAACACCAACGGTTACTGTTAAGCCGGATTTTGTTTAGAATTTATAACCTGGGAACCGGACCAGCCGGAGCGATTGTTGCTGCCCGACTTTCCATCGAGGTCATAACACGAAATTTTATAGTTTTTTATTGGATTTGCAGATCTCATTTACATCATTTGTTACGACTTACTGGGGAGCCGCATAATGAATTGGGCCGGGCGATTTTTTGTACACACTTGATTGCATCATATTAAAATTCGGGTTATTTTATCGTAAAACTACGATAACCGATAAATGTTATGGCTATTACAAAAGCAAAACTGTTTGACACCTCCCGCAAACGTAGTGCGGAGCTGATGAAAGCACTTGGGCATCCGGCGCGAATTGCCATCATTGAGTTGCTGGCAGAGCGGGATACGTGTATCTGCGGAGATATAACGGAAGAATTGCCGTTGGCACAGTCGACGGTTTCTCAACATTTGAAGGCGCTGAAAAAGGCCGGAATTATCCGGGGAGAGGTGGATGGGGTGCGCACTTGCTACTGCCTGAATCCCGATGGAATTGTTGAGTTGCACGAACTGCTGACTCCGCTGATTAAAAATTTGACAATCGCAACGC
>NZ_JBEPWZ010000097.1:0-10146 GCF_041642155.1 Fodinibius sp. | reverse complement strand
CATACGGTTACAAGGCATAATGAAACGACGTTTACGGTCCAAAGCGTGGAAGAGACGTTGCGCAAAACGAATATCGGAGATCTTCGGGAAGAGGACCTGTTGAATCTCGAACGTTCACTGCGTCCCAATCAGCTGCTGGATGGTCATCTTGTTCAGGGCCATGTAGATGCTGCAGGAACGATACGGCAAATTAAAAAAGAGGGATCGGATTGGTTGCTGACCGTCTGCTATCCTGCAGAACATGCATCGCTGGTAGTTGGGCGAGGCAGCATTGCCCTGGACGGCATCAGCCTGACGGTAGCCCGGGAGCGTGAGAATACATTTACTGTTGCTATTATTCCTTATACTTATGAACATACCAACCTGAAAACCAGGAATCCGGGAGATACGGTCAACCTGGAGTTTGATGTGTTGGGCAAATATGTTATCAAATACATGGAGAATCGCGGAGGATAGGGGGACTTTACCACCTGTAAATCGCCCGCCACCCGCTATCTGAAACCGCGCGGCGCCCGTCGGCCTGTGGGAGTGGAACTCCGTTCGAGATTATTGAGGATCGGCAGTTTCTGGATGATCCCCTGCAGCTGTCCCGCATCGATCCGGAGCGAAAAGAAATAGTACTGGGACTCTCCGAAGGGATTCATGGTGAAAGAGAGGTTCCAGCAGTGCATGCTCCTGTTCAGCGAAAATTGCGAAGGGGTGAGCTCCTTGCGTACAAAATCATATCCGATCTGGGTACGGAAGTCCCATCGAGGGGTAAGCTTCAGATTGATATTATTGGCATTGATGGTTGCCGAGGTCCGGTTGCTACCCGTGGGATTCAGATTCCAGCGATAGCTGAAGTTCACCGAGAAAGAAAAGGGGGAGTTGAACTCCTGCACCGGCTGGGTGTTAAAGTGCGGGTCTACCGGGTGGAACATCCGCTGATTGAGCGGATCGTAGTTTGCCGGAAAATGGGGATCCCGGTTACTGGTTTGGAGTCCCCCGCTGCGTCCCCAGTCAAAGGAGTAGCTGGTACTGGCAGAGAAGCGGGTCATTTCTAACGGATTCCCGGAGTTGGTCAGCAGAAACCGGTCAATCTTATTTCCCGATTCATTCCGCTCATAAAAATTAAAATTGGCGCTGGCCCGTATGCTCATTCCATCTATAACGCGGGCGGAAAAAGAGGTGTTAAGGTCGGCCAGTTTCAGACTGTCGGCCGCGAAGTTGTAGCTTGAACTCATGTTCAGCTGGTCAATCAGCCGGACCACGTTCTCCTGCTTTTCGCCTGTAGAATCGCGTTTTACCTGCTTCGCCTCAAAGGTATTATTAATACTGAAGCCCAGCGACCGCTGTTCGCCCCGTCCGGGCCCGCTGTATACCTCATTCTCAAAGATAGAATAGCGCTGCTCGGGAACGGTTCCATCTTCGCGCTGGGGACCTGTTTGTACGGTGCGATAAAAACCCCAGAAATCGCTGCTGAAATCGGGGCGGTAGCTAAGGGAGAGTGATGGGCGCATTGTATGCCGGAAACTTTGAAGGTTACCGATATTGGCATTCATAAGCCCATAGACAGTCGTGGAGAAGCTCAGTCCGGTTGAAAAGTCTCGGGCTGTGGTAAAGCCCTGTGCCCGGCGTTCTTCTACTCTATTGGAATCGGGATTGAATGATTTCCGGGTGCTGCTGGGAAACCAGTACTCATTGTAATTGGCATTGGCACTCAGATTGAGAAACCGGCTGTTGAGGATTTGTCCCAGGCTGATATCCGCCTGCTGCCGGAAACCATACTGGAAGTGTTCATCATCACCGGTTGCTTCTTCGTATTTACGGGGGTCAAGAAGTACTTCGAACCAGTTGTACCGGGCGGAATCTTGCTGAGTGGGAGAGTAGTTGAACTCGGAGTCAAACGTATTCTGGTAGCTTACCGAGATATTTTCGTACCAACGTTCATTTTCAGAGGTCGTCTGATCATCCTCAAAAGGTGAAAACCTCTTTAAGCTGAAATTCATATCGGGACCCGAAAGCCGGGTGACGTTGGTCTTGAAATTTTGATTCTGGCGGATGGATATGTCGAAATTATAGGTGCCGTCGGGATGCCGGTATCGATAGTTCACATTAGAACTGGTACTCGTTTCTGCACGGTCGGACGGATCGTAGGAGTTCTGCTGAAAATAATCGGCGGTACGCAGGTTGATATTGCTATTAAAACTGGCATAGGGAGAAAAATCCTGCTGGTGTGAGATAGCCAGTCGTTTTTGGACGGTCGTCTGGTAGCTGGGATCCGTAGGCTCCAGGCCCGAATTGTCATTCGAATAGCCGATCTGTATACTTCCGCTGAATTTGTCCCGCAACCGGTAGTTGGTCTGCGCATCCACAAAATAGGAGCCCGACGTAAAGATATCCATCGAGGCCTGTGCGGTAATATAATCGTTGAAGTACTGGAACCATCCCAGGTTCTGGAGGCCGAGCCCGCGCGTCTGCTTGTTCTGGAAGGCATAGGTCGGTTCCAGCAATCCCGATTGTCTGCGGTCAAATTTGCCCGGCAGGTACCCGAATGGGAAGACGAGCGGATAGGGAATATCCAGGATAAAAAGGCGGGCCCGTTCAAAAAATATTTTTTCTTCATCCACGACTTTCATCCGATCCGCCTGAATGTAATAATGGGGATGATCGAGCATACAGGTGGAATAAATGGCATCTTCGAGAAATACCACATGCGGACCGGTCTTTTTAACACGGGTGCCCGTAACTCTACCATCCTGTATATTGACCCGGGCAACTTCAAAACGTCCCTTTTCCGTTTCATAATTAAAATCGATGCGGTTGCTTCGTACCTCGTCATTTTCCCGTATAAGAACGGGTTGCGAAAGGGTATCCTCGGGCGTTTGTGTATCAGCGCTTACAATATTTTGATCGAGATTGAGGGAGACTTTACCGGCTTTAAGCTGACCCGCCGAATGGGAAACCGAAGCCGAGCCATAGAGCGTAGCCGTGCGGCTGGTATCGAATACGAAGACCAGTGAATCGCTCGACTGAAAATTGATTTGTCCCTCTTGCTCGGGAACAGGGGCCACCCCCTGTTGTCCGCCGCCTCCCCGCTCTCCCGGCGGACCCTGTTGCCCGGCACCACCGGTCATATCCCCGCCCAGGGTATCGGCTCTTTCCATTTCCATATCCTGGGCCTGCAAGAGGTTGGCCATACCCACAAGGAGTAATAAAAGGACCCAGCCACGGGCGGATATTCGGTCTTTTACATATGTCCGGTAACTATTCATGCAGTAATATGGCTGGAAACGGAAGTTTTGCTGCTGAGTATCAGGCGTTAAGATAGTATAACTTGACTAAATCTTCTGTAGTATAAGGGAGATGTGCCTGGAAATGAAGGGTGAAAAAGGTAGTGGTAGTTATTCGTATATTCAACAAGACAGATCGGAATGACAACTGCTGCCAAGCATGCGGACTAATCCACTTCCCTGATTTTATAAACGGTTTCCCCCTCTTTTTTCATCCCGTATTCTTCACGGGCGATACGTTCGAGCAAACTGGGATCCGTTTCCAGATTTTCAATCTTTTCTTTTAAAATGAGCGTCTCCTGCTGAAGCTCTTTCTTTTTCGTTTGCAGGTGATCCATTCGCTGGTTAAGCTGAAAACGGGTCCATAGGCTGTAGGTGTCGAAAAACGCAAACCAGATAAACACCACGCCTCCGAGGATCAGAGCCAGGAAGGACTTGCGCCAGCGCAGGGGATTCAGGTATTTGATCTTCATCGGGGATATAAGGCTAAAATTTAACAGGAGTCCGCTTCCGGCACAAGATACTACAAAACATAGCTGAAACGCAATTTTCTAATAGATCGCACCGATTAGCCCGGATGAAAACGGTTACCGCCGCCCCTTCGTGAACGCATTCTCGAAGTGTTTGATGTCGGGCGACCCGTCCGGGGGATGCAGAATGGATATGACGTCAAAACGGACCGGCGCTCCATCCATTTTTCGTTCATAGATCCAGGCTTCGGCCGCCTTGTACACTTTTTCCATCTTCTCCCGGTCCGCATACTCCTCGGGCTCTCCGTACCGGTTGCTGGAACGCTGTTTGACTTCCACAAAAACAATATAGGCCTCGTTGTCGTAGGCTACAATATCCACTTCCGCATGCCTGAAGTGATAGTTGCGTTCCAGGATCGTATATCCCTTGGATTCAAGGTAGGCGGCGGCCAGCTCCTCGCCTTCATGGCCCAATTCTCTGGTGGATTTATCGCTGTCACTCATTGTGATCCCTCCCTTGATTCGGTTGCGGATGAGGAAGAATCGGTGCCGGTCATGCTGTGTTTCATCTCGGCCAGTTTTACCAGGTGTTTCAGGAATTTGAGATTTCGCTTGTTGATATACGGCAGGAGCGCTTCGGTAAACCGTTCGAACATCTCCAGAAATTCTGTAAAGCTCTCAATGCGCTCGCGGAAGGCCGCTTCCTCCCCGGAAAGTTGTTCCTTGTCCTCGAAAAGCTGAAGACACTCATTCAGGTTTTCCAGGATGGGGGCCACCTCGCGCTGCTGTCGCTCCCGGATGATTGTGGCGACCATATTCCAGACCTCCTTTTCGGCCGTATAATAGTCTTTGCGGCTCCCCTTGAAATGCACTTTGTGAATGAGCTGCCACTGCAAAAGGTTCCGCAGGTTCATATTGGCATTGCCGCGGCTGATGTCCAGCTGCTCCATGATAGCGTCCGTATCCAGCGGATCGGCTTCGGCATAGAGCAGGGCGTGAATCTGGGCCATGGTCTTGTTGATGCCCCAGGCCGATGCCATTTCCCCCCAGAGCAGTACGAATTGCTCTAACGCTTCTTTATGGGTTTGTGAACGTTTGTCGGGCACCATAGGTGAACTGAATGCAGTTGTTGAGGCCCTTGCAAAACCGGCTTTTTGACCAATGTTGGCGTTATCGACTGGTTGAAACCTTCACATATGGGCTATATGCTACGGTTCCAACCTTTCTTTGGCTGGACGTTGAACAAAATCCCCGGTTTTTCCAAGCTTCTTGTTAGATGTCCGCGGTGGTATCGGCCTTATTAGAGGACTTGCTGTTATTTTTACTTTCGCTGTTTTCATCGCTGGTTGCGGGTGACGAAGCCTCGCCATTGGACTTTTTGGCGGCTTCAGCCCGCTTCTCCTTGCGATCGCTGTCCTTGTAATCGGTGACATACCAGCCGTCTCCTTTGTAGACTACGCCGCCCCCGCCGGAAATGATGCGTTTTACTTTTTGGCCGGTTTCGGGACAGGTTTCCAGGGCGTCATCATTTATGCTTTGTTTTACTTCAAATGTGGAACCGTCTTCTCGTTTGTATTCGTATGTAGGCATAGCGATTAATAGTAGCTATTAAATAAAATAGTTAATCCTTAATGGTATTGGTATTCCAGGTTCTATGAACAGGGAAAGACTAAAGATGCGGCTTTCCCTGTTTCTTCCTGCTGTTTGGGGACAGTTGCATGTCCCCTGACAGGATATGTTCTGATTTCGTATCTCAAATGCACCTACTCGTCATACAGCATAAAACGTGCCAAACGTTTTACAGCCGGCCATTTTTTCAGGACAGCTTGCGCAATCCATTTTCCAGGCGGCTCATCGCTTCCTTGAGTTCATCCAACCCGGAAGCATAACTGAGCCGGATGCCATTGGGTTCGCCGAAGGCATCACCCGGTACGGCTGCCAGCCCCTGTTCCTCGATCAGGTACAGGCATAAATCAGTGCTGGTGTCAATCACATCGCCGCTTTCCGTCGTGGTGCCCAGGTAATGCGAAATATCCGGGAACACATAGAAAGCACCCGAAGGCTTAAAGCATTGGAGTCCCTCTATCGCCGACAGCCTCTCGAATATAAAATCTCGACGCTCTTTAAACGATTCGCGCATGGTTTCTATCGCATCCAGGCTTCCGCGGTAGGCTGCTTCGCCGGCTTTCTGCGAAATGCAGGAAGGGGCCGATGTTTCCTGGCTTTGTATCTTGGCCACCGCATTCACAAAGTGCTGCGGACCCGCCAGGTATCCCAGCCGCCATCCCGTCATGGCAAAACCTTTGGAAAATCCGTTGATATAGAGCGTACGCTCCTTGAGATCGGGAGCTGCATTCAGAATGCCCACATGATCGCCTTCAAACACAATATACTCGTAAATTTCGTCCGATATGATAGTGACATCCGGGTATTTGCGCAGCACTTCGGCCAGAGATTCCAGTTCTTCAGCTGTATAACAGGCGCCTGTGGGATTCGAGGGCGAGCAGAGAATGAGGGCCTTGGTTTGGTCCGTGATTGCATCCTCGAGCTGACGCGGGGTCATCCGGTAATTGTTTTCGAATGACGTGCGTATGGTCACGGGCGTACCGTCGGCCAGCTTCACCATCTCGGGATAGGAAACCCAGTAGGGGGCCGGGATGATCACCTCGTCTCCTTCATCAATCAGCGCCAGCATGCTGAATCCCAGGGCCTGCTTGCCCCCGTTGGTACAGATTATCTGCGAGGGGTCGTAGGAAAGCCCGTTATCGCGCTGCAGCTTGATCGAAATACTTTCGCGCAGCTCCGGGGTGCCGGTATTCATGGTATAGCCATGGAAACCATCTTTGATAGCCTGGATGGCGGCATCACAAATATGCTCCGGCGTCTTGAAATCCGGCTCGCCGGCACTCAGGGAGATAATGGACTTTCCCTGTCGTTTCAGTTCCTTGGCTCTGGCAGAAATTGCAAGTGTTGCAGAAGGTGCAACGGATTGGGCGCGCTTGGAAATCATAAAGTCTTGTTAATCAGTTTTGTATTGGTTTTTATAAAGGAAGGAAAATAGAAAAAAACGGGCTCTTATTCTAAAAGGACTTTGTAACCTTTTTTGAACAATCATTCCTGCAGGTGTTTACGGAAGGCACATCTTCTTTATCCTTGTCCTGCCGGGAATAATTTGAGCGGGTCCAGCAGTTCGGCAGGTCCCTAAGCGTCACTCCTCCGACTGCCGCTGCTCTTCGAATTTGGCCGTCAGGGCTTCGGCCACATGCGTGGGGACGAAAGAGGATAGGTCGCCGCCCCAGTAGCCGACTTCCTTGACCAGTGAGGCGGAGATAAAGGTGAGCTGTTCGTTGGGCATTAAAAAGACGGTATCCACCTCGGGAGCCAGCCGGCGGTTGGTCAGGGCCATGCGGAATTCATATTCAAAATCTGATATTTGCCGTACGCCTCGAATTAGCGTTTGGGCGTTCTTTTCTTTGGCAAAGTCGACCAGCAGACCGGTAAATTGCTGAATTTCCACCCGCGAGGCCCACTCTTTGCCGGTCAGGCATTCCCGGATCAGGGCCTCGCGCTCATCGCCGGAAAACACCGTATCCTTGTTGTTATTGACGGCGATCGTGACGACAATTTTGCTGAAGAGTTCGGTGGCTCGCTCCAGGATATCGAGGTGACCGTAGGTGATGGGATCAAAAGAGCCGGGATAAAGAGCTAAGGTTTTCATAGTTGATCAATGGTTAGAATTGAACTCCCTCTTCGGGCAGGAAAATACTGATGTGTGTGCGTCCGTATTCTTTTTTGTAGGCACAGTGGGCATGATTGCTGAAATCGTGCCGCTTGTCGTGCTCCAGGATCAGCCACCCGTTGTCCGCAAGCCAGCCATCCGATATAATAGTTTCGATCATCTCCTCCATCAGGGGGTAGTCATACGGCGGGTCGGCAAAAATGATGTCATAAGGCAGGGGCATGCCTTCCAAAAAGTCCCCTACCTGCGAGGCAGCCGTTCGTATCTGGCCGGATAGCTCAAACTCTTCCGCCACTTTTTCGATGTGCCGGATATTGCGGCGGTCATTGTCCACGAAAAGGACGCTATCGCAGCCGCGGGAGAGAGCTTCGAACCCCAGATTCCCGGACCCTCCGAACAGATCGAGCACTCGGGCCCCGCGAATATATTTCCGGGCATCCAGAATTGAAAAAAGTCCCTCTTTCGTCCGGTCGGTCGTGGGTCGCACGTCAAGGGTCTTCGGGATGTGAATTTTCCTTCCTTTGAGTATGCCGGTAATTATGCGCATATATTATTTATATAATATATATATATAGTGAATGTATGAAGGTTTTGAAAAACCATTGAATTTGTCATTCTGAGCCTGTCGAAGAACTTCAAATAACGATTGTGGTTTCAGAGGGAAATCTTTCAACTACGGTCAGGATGACAGTCGGGCTTTGTAAAGCCTCCTATATAAATAAAAACAGGAATCGGTTCAAGCTACTGGCTGGATTTTTCTGAAAGGTACAAAAAATAACAGGGAAGGACCTATTCCGGCGGTCGATTGACCACTAACAACAGGGCTTGTCAGTGGTAATCCAGGGCGAGCATCATAGCGGGAAAGGCCTTTTCAAGATTGAATCCGTAGGTTGTCTCCCCGGCGTCAATCTGTATTGTGTTGAGCGAATCCATCTTGGTAACCTCTCCGCTGTCGTCCCAGAAGGGTTCCAGGATGTCAATAACACGAAAAGCCTCCATGCCGTAGACGTAAATCTTTTCGTGCAGCCCGCGCATCCAGGCAAGCTCACGGGTGTACTGCAGCCAGAAATAGGGCAGATCCTGTATGTCGTCGAAGGAGATATAGGTGGCTCCGCGCAGCTTGCCCAGTATAAAAGAGGTGATGCTGATGCAATCCCTAAAGCAACCGATGGTCATAAAGGATCCCCCGGGGTCGGCATGCTGTATCCAGCGGCTGCCGATTTCGAAATCACTGATAAGATCGGTGGTAGCGGTATCCGAGGCCAGCTGGTGCAGATTCTTTTGATAGGCTTTGTCCCGCAGCAGCAGGAACTTGTACTTTTGGTTACTCAGGTTATACCAGGTAGCTTCAATTTGGCTGCGATCTGTTCCACTCATAAGGATGCTGATATGACGCTCCCGCTCGTCGGCATTGTCATAGATAATCTTGGGCACGGTAGTCCAGCACTCCCGGGTGGGAAAAGAATGGATCCGAAGGTGACGGATATTAAACTCCTCGTTGAGCTGGGCAACGGTTTGTTTAATACCCCGGAAATGTTGCTCAGATTCGTCCAGCAGCATTTCCGTGGTATCGATAGTGAAGTCGAACGACCCTATTCGGGCAAGGCTGCGGGAAGCATCCGGCTGGCTGACCGCATAGAAAAGTTGATTATCAAAAAAGCAAAGCCCTAAACTGGGATGTTGATGCTCCATTTTCCATTAGTTCCAACTGGCTTCGTTGAGTTCTGTGGTATTTTCGAGTGATCCTATCTTATCTTCACTGTCGGGATCTTTGAGCAGATAAATCTGTGGACGCAGCGTATCGTTGAGGGTGTATTCAAATTTGGAATGAGGGGGACGCGGGGAATAAATCAGTGAATCGACATTGAATTCTTCTGCAGGATCATCCGGCGCGAGGATAGAGTCGGCCTGTATGGACATCAGCGAATCGGTTTTCAGGTACTGAACCAACGTATCGAGTCCTCCATCTGACGGGGGAAAACTGTCAACTCGACGTCTGTATAGATTCAGGGCTTCACGGACTGTCGTCATACGCTCCCGAACTCGTTCAGTCATTTGTTCACGTTCAATGACTTCCTGGTAAGGATCTACAATTGAACGATAAAGATAATATCCTAATGCAATAATAATAATTGCCAGTACAATACTTATGAGTCGATTACGCTGTTCAACATTCATGTGGCGATGGATATATAATTATAGTGTTTAGCGAAATTATGACTTTGAAAATACATGCCGACATATTGATATGCAACTGTAACTAAAAAAAGCTGACGGCGAAGCACAAGTTAAACCTTGCCTGTTCCTCGTTAAATTGGTCACCTGGGCGACAGGAGGTATATTTTTTCCATAAAATAGGAGGATAAACCTCGCTGGTGAAACTGTTTAACCTTTTCGAATTTCGATTGTTCCTGCAGGAGCTTCAGCTTAAAAAAGTTCCCCAAAAGGTTCTTTATTTCCCGTTCAGGCACAGAAAAAGGCGGTCCGTTCATTTCATCCTGTTTGTATTCGAAACTTTGCAGTAGTATTTGAGTATGGCTGTCACGCAGTTCAAGTAGCTTCCTGGCATACTTTTTTCTTATTGCGGCAGGTAAGGCAACCAGGGAGGCTTTGTCGTATACAGCGTCTGCAGGATGAATGGGAGCGTGTGGTAATTGTTGAAAAT
>NZ_JBEPWZ010000096.1:0-10170 GCF_041642155.1 Fodinibius sp. | reverse complement strand
GAAAATAACCCGGAGACCAAGGTGATTATCCTTCTCATTGATGAACGCCCCGAAGAGGTCACCGAGATGGAACGCAGTGTGGAAGATGCGGAAGTCGTGGCTTCCACTTTTGATGAGCGCCCGGAAAACCACGTCGGACTTTCCGAGATTGTCTTTGAAAAATCAAAGCGACTGGTGGAGAGCGGTCATGATGTACTTATCCTTATGGATTCGATTACGCGACTGGCACGTGCCTATAACATTTGTCAGCCTTCGTCCGGACGTACCATGTCGGGTGGAGTGGATTCAGAGGCGTTAAAGGCCCCGCGTCAGCTGTTCAGTTCCGCCCGTAATATCGAAGACGGGGGCAGCCTTACCATCCTGGCCACGGCCCTGGTTCAGACCGGTTCGCGCATGGACGATCTGATCTTTGAAGAATTCAAGGGTACGGGTAATATGGAGCTTGTTCTTGACCGCAACCTGTCAGAACGCAGAATATTTCCCGCTATTGATGTGTTCAAGAGTGGTACCCGCCGCGAGGAACTCATCGTCCCGGAGACCGAGAAAGAGAAGGTGGTCCTGCTGCGGCGTTACCTGAACCGCATGAATTCGTTTGAGGCGATGGAGTTTGTGCTGGACAAGATGAAGGGTACCAAAGACAACGAAGAGTTCCTGATCTCCATGAATAAGTAAGGTTTCCGTTCCGGTGCGGGCTCCGAAACCGGGAACCAGTATAGTATCCCGCATCCAGAACCTTGGTGCGGCTTAACCCGGAACCCGGAATACGGGAACCGGAGCTGTACCCAGAACGCTCGACCCTGCATCCCGTTCTGCCGGTATATCTTCTTATTTCTCCCAGCTGTTATTGGTGCGATTGGCATCCGGGAATTTCCGTTCCGGATCCACCACTACGTTTGTCACTTCTCCTGTATGATCGATTGAAAGGGTTGCCCGGGTAGTGCCCTTTAGCCAGGTTTCCACCGGGATCTCCCGCGTGAGCGTGGTGCCGTCGGATAGCGTGATTTCAACTGGTGCAGGCATAGGGGCCTGACCGCGATCTTCAATGACAATTTCGGTACCCCCTTCGACGGGCCGGACACCGCCTACCGCCTGGTCGAGCGTCCATGTTTCGTAATACCAGCTTCTCCAGAACCAATCCAGCTCTCGTCCGCTCACATCTTCAAAAGCGTTGAACATATCCCAGGGATACGGGTGTTTGTATTGCCATCGGCTGAGAAAGGTTTGATAAGCCTTACGGAACGTTTCCTCGCCCAGCAGGCCGCGAAGGGCCACCAGCATGGAAGCCGGCTTGGGATACGAGGCGATGCCGTAGGCAAAACCGTTATAATGATAGTCCGACCATCGCATAATCGGTCCCTCCAGACCCGTGCCGGTTATTTGCAGGTAGCTTTGATAATCGGATTGTTCAAAGGTCTCCGCGCTCTCCGGGTAGTACTCTTTTTTGGACTGAGACTCATTAAAAGTGGTCGTGCCCTCATCCATCCAGGCGTAGCGGCGTTCATTCGTACTGATCTGCATCGGTACCCACATATGGGCCAGCTCGTGAGCGATGACCGCGTAGAGCGACTGGGCCGGCCGGCCGCTGTAATCGCCGATAATGGTCATCATAGGGAACTCCATGCCACCGCCGATAATACCGCCGCCCTCGACTGAGGTCATATGCGGCCAGGGATAGCTGATACCGGTCGTCTCGGACAGGGAGGAAAGAGAATGACGGGTAAATGCTGCTGCGTCCGTCCAGAGCGGGGCGCTGCTGCGATAGATAGCATTGATTTCCACGTAGTCGGTTTCTCCGTCCCCGTCCCGGTCGCCCACATCCGAACGGGTGGCATCCCACATCGATTCTTTGGTTGCGCTGAATGCAAAGTCGCGTACTTTATCCGCTGTAAAGTTCCAGGTTACCGTACCGCTGCCGGTGGACCGGGTAACGTCGCCGAAGTCTTCTTTGGTTACCACGGGGACCACTTCATCACTGCTGTGGCCCTCCTGCAGCCGCCGGTAAATATCATCCTTCAGGACGTCCCCGGCATTGGTAAGGTCTCCGGTGGAGGCGACCATCCACTGTTCGGGCGCGGTAATATCCACATTATAGTCGGCGAAGCCGTGGTAGAATTCGGCATTTCCTTTAAACGGGTCGGTAAACCAGCCGTTGACATCGTCATACACGCGCATTTGCGGATACCAGTAGGCAATATAAAACAGGTTGTCCTCGCTGTAGCCCATGCGTCCGCTCGCCCCCTGCTGAGGAATTTTGAAATCCCATGCAACCTGGATCTCAATGGAATCTCCCGGGGCTAATACCGTGCCGGGACGCAGTACCATCAGGGTGCCGTCGACCAGGTACCCCTGCCGGGAACGTCCCGATTGCATCTCTTCCAGATCAGTATCACCAGCGGCAACACGGTGGAGGTTAACCCCGCCGGTCACTTCGGCCCCCTGGTTACGAACGGCCCCGCTCTGGTGGACATTTTGTGTGAGCTCCATAAACAGCTGGTTCAGCGTATCCGGCGAATTGTTATGGTAGGTGATTGTACTACTGCCCTTGATGAGGGTATCGGCAGGCACCAGTTCAACATCAATGTTGTAGTCGGTCCACTGCTGCCAGTAGTCGGAACCCGGCTCGCCCGACATGGTACGAGTATCCCGGTTTATCGCCTGGAAAAAAGTCTGGGGAATTTCGCCGGTAATAGCGTTGGGTACCATCCGGTTCAGCTCAGAGGGATTTGTGGACAGGGGTCCATCCGCAAACTGTTTTTCTTCGCTGCCGGGAGCCTGTTGCTCATTCGTCCTTGCCTGTTGAGAGCCGGCACATCCCGTGAAGGTAAGTACAGCGGCAAACAGCAGAAGGGATGCTGTTTTGGAGAGGTTTGGGAAAAGTGACATAAAGTGAAATGATTTAATGGAAGTTGATATATAAAATCGCTGGTTTTGTAAGAGGGCTTTGCAAAACCGTTTGTTTGGCCAATCTCTGTATGTACGTGAAATCAAAATCCTCACATAGGTCTTATATGCTGTAGTTTCAAATTTGCTCAGGCTTTGATATTTCCCGATGCTTCGGGACTGGTTTTGCAAAGGCCTCTGTAAATAAAAAAGTCCGATGGAAGATCTATAATGTATAGGCTATCACATAGTATTATAGGCTTTCACCATAATTCCGTTGCCTGTAATGCTGCCACCCTTAATTATTTGATATGCGAATAATGGTCGTAGCAATGACCGCCATGGTCGATGCCAGGGTCGAAAGTATACTGATGCGCTCCGCAGCGCTCATCCCCTCTGTGGGTTGCTCTTCCGGCACAATGATGGTCGCCCCCGGCTCAACAGAAGGATAATTTTTAAAGAAAAGCATCTTCTTCGTCCGGTCCACATCGCCATTGGCGTAGATAATATAGGATCTTTTTTTCCGGGCCAGGTCATTAAAGCCCCCGGCGGCGGTAATATAATCTTTAAACGAGCGTCCGCTCTCAAAGCGAACCGTTGTGGGATGAAAGACTCCCCCTTCAACAGTTACGGTTTCCAGCTGCTGGGGGATGAAAAGGGAATCGCCCTCTTCCAGAAGCAGGTCAAATCTGGAACCCGGGTTCTGGAGCACTTCCGGCAGTTCAATGCCAATCTGTGCGGACTCCTGTCTTTGGGCCAGGCGGACCTGTTCTCCCTCTTCATTGACTTCCAGGCTGGTATCTTCATCAGTAACATCATCCGTGGTCTGCTGGGCTTCCTGCTGGGTGAATTCTCTCTTTCGGAAGAGCGTGGCCCCATCGGTGTATGCATCGCCCGTTAATCCGCCGGCTCGCTCAATCATATCAGACAGCCGATCGTCACGCGAGGAGATGGCATATTTGCCGGGATATTTAACCTCACCGACGACATAGACCTCTTGCTGCTGCTCGTAATTCGGAAGCTCTCTTATGTATACCTGGTCAAAAGGCTGCAGCTCAAAGTTGGCCCCCTTCTCATTAAGACGGAGATCCTCATCCACGCTAAAAGTGTGGATATCCGCGATGAATGATTCGGTCTCGGGCCGCTCTTCAATATTCCGGATGCGGCGGGCCACCTCGATGCGGTAGGGCGTAGCAGATTGCCTAAAACCATCGGCCATAAAGATAAGGTCTTCAAGAGTCATTCCATGGGCAAATTCATAGGTATCAGGTCGCTGTACCGGTCCTTTGATGCTCACCGTGAATTCTTCCCGCAGATCAAAAATCGAGGAAATACGAACAACGTCATCCTTTTGGAGGAGAATATCGTTTGCCCGGGGATTTTGCATTAGCTCCCGCACGCTGAATGAGATAGACTCAATCGTATAGTCATCCCGGGTGCGATAGATGATGCCGCGGTTCATAAAGGCGTCACCCATCAATCCATCCGCCCGCTGTATGAGGGAGTAAAGCGAGGTGGTATCTTCAAGGGCGTATTCCCCGGGACGAAAGACCGCGCCTTTGATTTCAACTTTGTTGGTAAAGCGGTCCAGTATTTCACCTACCGTTATCGAATCCCCGTTCTGGAGAACATAGTCATCGTAATACCCTTTTTTGACATCCGTAATCTGTTTCTGTTTCGGGGTGTTGCCGATGACTTTTATACGATCGGTATAGGCCTTATCCGTAAAATTGCCGGCATAGACCACCAGATCCTGCAGGGTTTCATTCCCTTTTAGCTCGTAAATGCCGGGCCGCTTGACTTCCCCGTCGATTTCCACACGGTTTTCGTACGGTTGAATTTGAATGATATCCTGCGAGCGAAGCCGGACATTCTCCGACTGATTGCCGTAAATAAGCAGATCGTAGAGGTCAAAGGTGGCTACCGTCTCATTACCGCGAATTACATTAATGGTTCTGAAGCTACCGGTGGTGGTGGGCCCCCCGGCTGCATAAAGTGCATTAAATACGGTAGACAGCGAAGAGAGGGTATAGGTGCCGGGCACCGAAGCCTCGCCCATTACCGTAACCTTGATACTTCGGACCTGTCCCAGCGACACCTGCATATAGGTATCTTTATTTTCGTTATTTGGTGGATTGAGACCCGAGTAGATGTCGCCGAGCCGCGAGCGGAGACGCTTGGTAGCTTCCTCTACCGTAAGACCGTTTACCTGGATGGGTCCGATATTATCAATATTTATGGTGCCCCCCGTGGATACTTCCAGTTGGTAGTTCATCTGTGCGGCTCCCCAGATATCAATAATAATTTCGTCACCCGGACCCAGCTGGTAGTCTTGGGGAGTAGGGATATTCAATGCGGGTTCAAAGGTTACCTTATCACTGGTAAAAAGCTTAAACCCAAAAATTTTATCCTTAAGCTGTTGCCGGGCCCACCTGATTGAATCCGTCTGGGCGTAAAGAGAATCGAATTTCGTCGAATCCGGACCTTCGGTAGGAATGGGTGTTCGAAGCTGTCCTGAAACACCCTCGGCACTTTCGGTATCCATTGCTACTCCTCCTCCCACTTGCTGAAGCCGTCGCTTTAACTTGCTGGCCTGCGACTGCGGAAGCCCCCGTGCTACGGCCATCTGAACCGTTTGATCAATGGACAAATTGCGAGACTGAGCCCCATCATAGATCTGCTGAATCTGCTGGTCGGAAAGATCATCGACCCTGATATTTTTAAAGTCGATATCCGAGATATTTTGCGCGTTCGCCAGCGAAACGGCAACACATACCAGCAGAATGGTTAAAATACTCTTGGTCAGTCGCATTGAATGTATTGTTCTTATTGTCATTATTTTTTTGTAAGCGGACAAATTAATGAATTTCATTGTAAACTTACATTGTGATTTAAGAATGTTGGATGGTGCTTTTTTAAAATTGTATTTGGGGCGCCATCTCCCGCTTGACATTTCTATTTATCATCAGGAATATCACTGAGCGAAAGCCGATCTTTTACGGCATATCTCCCATTTTCTTTGTGGACGGTGATGACTTCCGCTTCCGTATCGTGTTCAAAGAAGAGATACCAGTTATGTTCTACGGCCTGCTTCAGGAACTGTTCCTTCTCCGTCAAGGTTTGAACCGGATACATATCGTATCCCATGACATAGGGAAGGGGCAGGTGCACATGGGTGGGAAGCAGGTCCGCCATAAAGACAATGGTTCGGTCGCCCACGGTAATTTTAGGCAGTTGTTGTCCAATCGTATGCCCGTGAGCCGGAAGGGCGCTAAGTCCCTCTTCATACTCATGATGGTCGTCCACTGTGTTCAGTTTATCCCAGCCGGCAATAGGTTCGATGTTGTCCGGGAGGAAGCTGGCCTTTTCGCGGGCGTTGGGACGGGTAGCCGTATCGAGATGCTTCTGAGTGACGTGATAGGTGGCCTCGGGAAAGGTGTGCCTGATGTCTCCCCGGTCATCATAAAATGTAGTGCCACCACAGTGATCGAAGTGGAGATGAGAAAAGATAAGATCGGTCACGTCCCCCGTTTCAAACCCATGACTCTCAAGAGAGCGATGAAGGCTGCTGTGAGTATGATCAAGCTGATAGATTTCCTCGTACTTTGGAACGAATTTGGTACCGCAGCCATTATCAATCAGGTAGGTGCGCCCGCTGTTTTCAGAGGTAACAAGCAGGCAGCGCATAGCCATGGGAATACGGTTTTTGTCGTCGGCTTTGATCCGGCGCGACCAGAGGGTCTTGGGGACAACCCCGAACATCGCTCCGCCGTCAAGCCGAAAACGTCCCGTTTCGATGGAATACAGGTGAAAAGGTCCGAAAGAACAGTCAGAAAGGTCCATTGGTAGAGGATGGGCTTTATGTTTGAGAGTACTTTTATTTATCGCTGAATAACTTACTGAAAAGCTGAAGGAAGTAAAAGAGATTAAGCTTTACTTCCAACTTTCCACCATCTTAAATTATCCGTATTATAAGAGTTTTAATACAGGACAGATTACCGGCTGAAAGTTACATCCTGCAGGGAGCTGTATATTATGATTTTAATCTTTTAGTCTTCATTATTTATTCTCAATTTTAGTTTCAACTCTAACCTTACCCTCATTATAACAGAATGAATAATATACTCCATAAAGACAGCAGAATCTATATTGCGGGTCACCGGGGAATGGTGGGCTCGGCCGTGAAGCGTAAGCTGGAGCGGGAAGGCTATGACCGCCTCATCTGCCGGACGAGCTCCGAACTGGACCTGCGAAACCAAAAGGAGGTACGGTCTTTTTTCAGGGAAGAACAGCCGGAGGTAGTCGTGGATGCCGCGGCCCGTGTGGGCGGCATTATGGCCAACAATGAATATCCCTGGCAGTTTCTGTATGAAAATTTGGAAATACAGAACAATATTATTGCGGCGGCCCACGAACAGGATGTTGACAAGCTGATATTCCTGGGCAGCTCCTGCATCTATCCCAAACATGCCGACCAGCCGATGAGTGAAGAGGCGCTGCTGACCGGGCCCCTGGAGCCCACTAACCAGTGGTACGCGATTGCCAAGATTACGGGCGTGAAGATGGTAGATGCGCTGCGGCGTCAGTACGACCGCGACTACGTATCCCTTATGCCGACCAACCTGTACGGACCCAATGACAATTTTGACCTGAAAACCTCCCATGTGCTGCCGGCCATGATCAGGAAGTTCCACGATGCCAAAGAAAAAGGGCACGTCCCCGTACCGCTCTGGGGAACCGGCTCACCCATGCGGGAGTTTCTGCACGTGGATGATGCGGCTGATGCGGTCTTTTTTACCCTGAACCATACGATGGAGTTTGACCTCTATAACGTGGGTACCGGCAAGGATATCGCGATCAAGGACCTGGCCCTGCTGGTACAGGATATTGTGGGACACGAGGGCGACATCAACTGGGATGCGACCAAACCCGATGGTACGCCCCGCAAGCTGATGGACGTGAGCCGCATGGAAGAAGCCGGATGGAACTATAGCGTTGAGTTAGAGGAGGGCATTCGGATGACGTATGAATGGTTTCAGGAGCACCAGGATGAGATTAAAGAACTGAAGGTTGAGGGGTGACGGTTAATTTAATTAACAGGGAGCCTGGCGGTTTTGAAAAATCCACTGCGAGTCCGTCGAATTTGGCCGGTTTCTGCTCTTCTTCGTTGGTGAGGCAAAACCTTGCGGGCTGTTTTTTATACTACTCAAAAAGGAGCGTCCCAAAGTTCTCGTAGTCGTGGAAGGTTTTCTCAACGGGTTGCCAGCTAAAGGTGGTGCTTTGCTCTCCATCGTAGTCAACGCGATAGAAATTGGCTCGCCACTCCGTGCCCGGGGACGGGGATATGTTGTGGAGTGGTCTCAAGAGCTTGTATGGAATAAAAAACTCTGCAGTCCATTGCGTAATAGTTGCATTGCTTTGCTTTGGTCCCCCCTTAACGGTCGTTTTATGTCGCGTTTTTCTGTCCTCTTCATACATATAAGGCCTCCAGCGTGCCAGATCCCCTTCCTCATTCGATATTAAAAGCGGCAGTTCATAGTTCAGTGGAGAGATCTCATATTCAAAGTAAACAGGGTTATTGGTATCCGGCCATAAGAATACTTCGACGACATCTTCTTTCCAAAGCTTCATGAAATCGGCATCCATGGTGGCACTTAACTGTTGGTCCTCGCTTTCAAAAAGAAAATACAGGCCGGTATCAGAATAAAGTATTTTCATTCTGGTTTTCAATGGCGTGTTGTCTGTTTTGGTATTGCGCCGGGGAATGGCAATCCACTGGGCAGCCGACCACTGGGAGGCCCCGCCGCGCCCGTCAATTGAAAAGTCTGCTGTTCTTTTAACTTGAAGGGACTCGTTGGACTGACCCGTAAGGGACTGGCTAATCATGGTTGTCAGCAAGGCAAACAGTGAAATGGTTTTTAGAATCATCGATTATATCGGTTGCGAGTAGCATTATATCGACTCTGTGTAAAAGAGGATGAATCGTCTTACGGCGAAACATCCGGAATCAATAATGTAAGTTCGCATCTATTCAAAACAAAACGAAACTATAATTAAATAATAAAAAGAAAAAAAAGAATAAATTCACTTGATAATTTCATTTTTAATTTGAATAATAAAAAAAGGAAAGGGTGATTCTTTTTTTAGTTGCCTTAATAAATAGTATGCAGGAAGAGAGGGCTTTAAAAAACCAGTCCCGAAGCATCGGGAAATATCAAAGCCTGACCGAGTTCAAAACCACAGCATAGAAAGCATATGTGGGGATTTTGAATTTGCGAAAATGCAGAGAATGGCCAAAAGAACGGTTTTGCAAAGTCCTCGAACAATTTTAGGGCCTATGATACGAAGAACGCCTGCTGAGCTTGGAGTGCTGGTATTGGGTGGCCCTGCTTCGTATTAAATCGGCACGGGTACAAAAACAGTGGAATATAATCGTGTCGGTTTCGATTGCGTACGTATGTTTTAAAATATGTTATATAATATGGTAAGTTAGCTTAGCATTCGGATTTTTAATTAAAAGGTATAAATAAAGGTACTACGACAGACAGGTAATAAAGCTGCATGAAGGTTTGTAAATTTTTTCTGGTACTTACCGTTGCCTTACTCCTGGGGTGTCAGCCTGACGAGCCCCGGGTAGCTACTGACCAACCCAATATTATTTATATCCTGGCCGATGACCTGGGGTATGGAGAGCTGGGCGCCTATGGACAGGAGAAGATCGAAACGCCCAACATCGATGCGCTGGCGCGCGAGGGCATGACCTTTACCCGGCACTACTCGGGCTCCCCGGTCTGCGCCCCGGCCCGCTACATGCTGATGACCGGCAAGCACCCGGGCAACGCCTACATCAGATCCAATGAGGAATGGGCCGAGCGAGGTGATATATGGAATTATGAGAAGATGGCTGCCAATCCTGCTTTGGAGGGACAGCGTCCCATCCCGGATTCAACCGTTACGATTGCGGAAGTACTGCAGGAAGCCGGTTATAAAACCGCTGCCGTTGGCAAATGGGGACTGGGCGCGCCCTTTACCGAGGGGGTCCCCAACCGGCAGGGCTTTGATTTTTTCTTTGGCTATAACGGTCAGCGCCAGGCTCATACGTATTACCCGGTTTATCTGTGGCGGAACGGCCAGCGCGTGGCTTTGAGCAACGAGCTGGTGCCTCCCCACCAGGATCTGCCGGAAGGGGCGGACCCGCAGGACCCGGCCGCCTACGCGCGGTTCCACGATCAGCCGGACTACGCGGCGGAGCTGATGGGCGTGGAGGCCCTGCGCTTTATCGAAGAAGCC
>NZ_JBEPWZ010000095.1:0-10180 GCF_041642155.1 Fodinibius sp. | reverse complement strand
TCGTGGAATTTTTAGCCTGCAGTTCTCCCGTGGTCGTCACATTAATTTCAAATGTCCCCTGCTCAGGTGAAGTAAAAATCGCCGGTGCTTCACTGGATTCACTTCCGAATGCAAACCAAAAGATAAACAGCAGTGCTATTGCACCACCCCAAAAGAGATATTTTTTATTTTCTAAAAAAGCCATGCTGTATTTTTTTGCCTTGTAAGCTCATAAAATGTGATTAGAGAACATACCCGCCAACGAATATACCAACTCATATTGAATCAATTCTGAAGATGGTACCGCTTATTATCTCAATAGTACCTTATCAACAATTACTATGATACGTCAAAAAAGAAAGCCATGTAGTCATACGAAATCTATTTACAAAAGTTTTACATTTTTTTTATGTATCCGATCTCGCTCTTTGGGAGCGCGCTGCTTGCAAGCGGATGCCACGCTGCAAAGGGAAAATCCTGCGGTTTAACCCGGATTACCTCACCAGGAAATTTGTACTTCAGCAAGGCGAAGGAAAAATAGCAGCGGAGACGTACCCCCTGCGCCCGGCACGCTATTTTTATCTTCAACGCCGCTGACGGACAACCTTCGCAGTATGTCACACGCTGTTATAATTTTTTTTCTCAAAAATTGATAGAAATTTATCTGTATCATATGGTTACCACAATACACCATACATCTTAGTGAGAAATACGGGTCAGTGGCTTAAGGCGGGAAAAAGGCGAAAGGAGGTCCGCTGTGTACTACAGGGAAAAGCTATGATAAAAGCGGCCGGCGATTATTCGTCGACCACCGTATTGTCCATCAACCCCGATTCGGGATCGTACTTTGTCGCATACTCCGTTTCGTTAACAATGGTTTTGGGATCGTTGTGTTCATCTACAATTACCACCCTGGGCCTGAATCGTTCCGCTTCTTCCGGCGACATATCCGCATAGGCTATCACGATAATGCGGTCGCCTACCTGCGTCCTCCGTGCGGCGGCCCCGTTCAGGCAACACACCCGCGAGCCGGCCTCCCCGGGAATGGTATAGGTTTCAAGGCGTGCGCCGTTGGTAATATTAACCACTTGCACCTTTTCATAGGGCAGGATGCCGGCCTCATCCAGCAGGTCGGAATCAATCGTTATACTGCCCTCGTAATGAAGATTCGCTTCCGTGACCTTCATTTGATGCAGCTTTGATTTGAACATCGTAACTTTCATGATCGTGCTTATGTCTCAACAATAAGATTGTCTATTAACCGTGTTTCTCCAAGATAAACAGCTCCGGCCAGAATATATTTGTTCCCGGATGTAACCTCGCCTGCCGGGGCCACTCGATCAAAGGAAAACACCTCAAGATAATCAATTTCAAACCCTTTTGCTTCCAATTCCTTTTTCTGGTGATCCAACAGCAACCCAATATTTGTCGCCCCATCCAAAATCTGCTGCTTTACGTAGCGCAGTGAGCGATACAGGCCGGGGGCCCGCCTTCGCTGATCCTCCTTTAAATAAGCATTGCGACTACTCATCGCCAGTCCGTCGTTTGCCCGTTTTATGGGCCCCATGATCAATTCCACATCATGGTTAAACTCCGTAACCATCTGCTCCAGGATGCGAAACTGCTGAATGTCTTTCTGGCCAAAAACAGCAATATCCGGCTTCACGATATTGAACAACTTGTTGACGACCAGCAGGATACCTTCAAAGAAACCGGGGCGCGACTTCCCGTCCATATGGTCATTCAGCTCATCCACCTCAATGCGCAAAAACCGTTTGCCCGGGTACATGACATCGTCGGTCGGCACAAAGACCGCCGCAATCCCTTCTTCACTACAGAGGGCAAGGTCCTCGTCAAGGGACCGGGGATACTCATCAAAATCTTCGCCGGGACCAAATTGCTCGGGATTCACATAAATGGAAACAATCACCTCATCCGCCCGCTGCTGCGCAAGGCGAAACAGTGACAGGTGTCCCTCGTGCAGGGCCCCCATCGTGGGCACGAACCCCACTGTTTTACCCTGTTTTTTAAGCTTATCCACCGTCTGACGGATCTCATCAATGTGCCGTATTGCTTCCATATATTTACGAGGGATAAAAGCAGCATTTTAATGCAGCCAAACTCTGCAGAATCAAGATCATTCTTCGTTTTCCTGCCGGGTTATACGGCCCGATCGGGGTCGAAGTCTTCCAGCAGCTGTTTTACGCGATTCAGGAAAGCCCCGCCGTGCGCGCCGTCTATAATGCGATGATCGTAACTCATGGAGAGATACATCATATGCCGGATGGCAATCACATCCCCCTCCTCCGTCTCCCGGACCACGGGACGCTTTTCAATCGTCCCTGTTCCTATAATCGCTACCTGGGGCTGGTTGATGATCGGAGTTCCCATCAGGTTGCCCACACTCCCATAGTTTGTCAGCGTGATGGTGCCGCCTACCAGGTCGTCGGGACTCAAATTTTTATTCCGGGCCTTCACGGCAAGGTCATAGACCGCATTGGCCAGACCGACCAGGTTCTTCTCCTGGGCGTGTTTTATGACCGGCACGATCAAGCCTCCTTTGCCTCCTTCACCCAGCGCAACGGCCAGACCGAAGTTGATATCCTTCTTCAACAGGATTTGATCATTCTCGGTATCCACCGAACTGTTAATCAATGGGAATTCGCGAATCGCCTGGATGATTTTTTCTATAAAAAGCGGCGTATAGGTCAGTTTAACCCCGGCGCGCTCCTTAAACTCCGCTTTATGTTCTTCGCGCCAGCGGACCAGCTTTGTCACATCCACTTCCGAGAACGTTGTTACGTGAGCGGACGTCTGCTTCGACCGGATCATATGCCTGGCAATGGTCTTGCGCATACGATCCATCTTGATCGTTTCAACATTTTGTGAGGGACGCTGTATATCCAGCTCGCCCGCTGAAATAGAACGCTGTTGTCCCTCTACGGGAGCCTGTTTCTGCCGGGCCGCAGGCTTGCCCGATTCCTCCTCACCTGCTTTTGCAGGCTGCCCAACCTCGCCCGACTTCCGTTTTTCAAGGTAGTCCATGATATCCTCCTTGGAAACCCGTCCCCCTTGACCCGATCCTTCGATCGTCTCAAGCTCTTCCTGCGAAATGCCTTCCTCTTTCGCGATAGAGCGCACCAGCGGAGAGTAGAAGCGACCGTCGCTTCCGATACGCTGCGGCTCCGTTCCATCTCCTTCCGGCGGTGCCCCGCCTGCAGCATCCTCCGTTGCGGCAGCAGATTTCCGCGGAGCCGCCTCTTTCCCATCCGTCGTTTTCTTGTCCGAACCGGCTGCTGAAGCAGCCTTTCCGGTCGCAATAACAGCGATCGTTTGTCCCACTTCAATGGTATCGCCCTCTTCAGCTAAAATCTCAACAAGCGTTCCGGCCTGGGGCGAAGGAACTTCCGTATCTACCTTGTCGGTCGCAATTTCGAGGAGAGCCTCATCTTCTTCCACGGGGTCGCCCACATTCTTGATCCACTCTATCACCGTCCCTTCCATCACGGATTCTCCCATCTGGGGCATCTGTACCTCAACCCGCTCGCCTTCTTCTTCACCGGCTGCATCTTCATCTTCCTGCCGATCTGCACCTTCACTTTCCTGCTCATCAGCTTCTGGAGAAGCCTCGCGCTCATCCTCAGCCGCTTCTTCCGTCTCTTCGGCTTCCGGCTGATCTACCTGCTCTGCCTCTACCTCCATCTCTTCCTCATCCGATCCATCATTCGCAATGGCTTCCTCAGCCGCCTCTGTATCCGTTTCGATGACTGCGATAACCTGGCCCACTTCGATCGTCTCATCCTCTTCAGCTAAAATCTCAACGAGAATGCCGGCCTGCGGCGAAGGGACTTCCGTATCCACCTTGTCAGTCGCAATTTCGAGTAGCGTCTCATCTTCTTCCACGCTGTCCCCAATATTCTTACTCCATTCTATCACCGTTCCTTCCATCACGGATTCCCCCATCTGGGGCATTTCTACTTCCACTCGGGCCATCGTTAGTCAGATTAAATCGTTAAAAATTCAGATAGAAATTTATTTACAAAGAAACCACCTTCAGCGTTCATTCAGCAGCCTCAAAGATCTTAATAAATGCGATTAGATCAAAATAGATGCAACATGATACTGTATCCAGTATGCGTACATTTGGCATTAGCACTACTCCTTCAAAAGCTCTTGAATGCGTGGCTCAAGCTCCTTGATTGTCACGGCACCGACGGCAAAATAGCGAAGGCTTCCCTCCTTATCGATAATATAGGTGGTGGGGACTCCCATCGTCGGACCGTATTTGTCCATAATCGTGCCATCATCGATAACAACCGGATAGTTTACCTCGTATTTTTCTAAAAAAGGATCCACTACCGACCGGCCCTGCTCGTCAATAGAAACGCCCAGAATTTCAAGTCCCTGATCACGGTATTCGGAATAGAGATCGACAAACTCAGGGGTTTCTTCGTGGCAGGGAGCGCACCAGGTGGCCCAAATATTCAGGAGCACTACGTTGCCCTTCTGCTGTGACAGCTGAAAAGTCTCCCCACCCAACAGTTGTACGCTGAAATCTTTGGCCTCCGCCTTGTTCTGGGCAGGATATAACGGGGCGGAGTAAGGGTCCAGCCGGGGAGCGGTTTCTGTGGGTTTTGAATCTGACCTGTTTTGATCCGGCTGGTCGGAGGCACAGCTCCATCCCACCAGTACGACCAGCGCCATTAAAAAACCTGTTTTTACTTTCCGGAGCATCATGAGAAATCCTATTCTGCTTTTTTAATAACTCGCATAGGTATCCCGGGTTCCCTGCCCGTCAAAAAGGATGACATCGTACGGGTCGGTCCGGTTCCCCTGCTCCATGCCCGGCGAACCGACCGGCATCCCGGGTACTGCTAATCCAATGGCATCGGGACGTTCCTCCAGCAGCTTTTTGACCTCTTTCACCGGCACGTGTCCCTCTACCACGTACCCATCCACAAGCGCGGTATGGCAGGAGCCCATATTATAGGGGACCCCCAAATCGGCTTTTATGCCTGCTATTTGATCGGTGGGCTTCTCGGTAACCGTAAAACCGGCTTCCTCCATGTGGTCACCCCAGGCCGTACAGCACTCGCATCCGGGATTTTTATACATCACGACCTCGTCCGCACTCTGTGCCTGCATTGCGGACTGCTGTTCATAATAGTTATCGATAATATACCAGATCGCGCCGGCGGCAATGAGAACAATGGCGGCGGCATAGGCAAAAAAGCGGGTGGGTTTCATAAAAAACGGAATTGATTCATGATAATGGTTAGAGGAAAGATAAGGATTCTTCCGGTCGATTAGAACTCCAAAATAGGCGCTTTATTCTGCAAAAAAAGACCCGGCCTGCACACCTAAACTACCGTATTTATGCGGGCTGACCTCGTAAGACCCTTCATACAAAGAACGACCGTACAATAATGAACGTTCTACCAGGCAATAAACATGAATGAACATTTAAGTATAGGTAACCAAGATGAAAATAGGAATTATCGGTTCCGGAAATATTGGAGGAAATTCAGGCATTCACCTGGCCAATGCCAGCTAACCCAGCGCGCGTTCCAGGTCCTCCAGCAGGTCCTCGTGATGCTCCAGTCCCACACTGATGCGAATCAGGTTCTCCGGGGTCTCGGAACCGGCGCCCTCGCTGCTGCGCCGGTGCTCCCAGGTCGTCTCGACGCCGCCGAGGCTGGTAGCGCGACTGATAAGCCGGGCTCTGCCAACAGTATCCATGGCCTGGCCCCGGTCGCCGTCGATCAGAAAAGAGATCATCCCTCCATACCCGCTCATCTGTTTCCGGGCTATTTCGTGTCCCCCGTTAGAAGCCAGTCCGGGATAAAACACGTTGTTCACCCGGCTGTGATCTTCCAGAAAGCGAGCCAGCGCCTTGGCATTTTCGTTGTGACCGCGCATCCGGTAGGAGAGCGTTCGGGTGCTGCGGGCCAGCATCCAGCAGTCGTCCGGGGAGGGTACGGCGCCCCCTATCTGTTGAATAAGCCGGATTTTATCGAACAGCGGACCTTTTTCCCTGGCCACCACCGCGCCGCCTAAAATATCGCTGTGGCCTCCAAAATACTTGGTGGTCGAGTGCACCACCAGGTCGGCCCCCAGCTTCAGCGGCAGCTGATTAACCGGGGTTGGCCAGGTGTTGTCTACACACACAATGACGTCCCTGTCGCGTGCCAGGGTACTTATGGCCTCAATATCCATGATGTTCATCATGGGGTTGGAGGGCGTTTCCACCCAGATGAGGCGAGTATGTTCATTGATATGGTTTTGGATATTCTCCAAATCAGTCATATCGATAAAGTCGGCCTGAAGTCCCCACGGCTTCATTAGCTCATTAACCAGCCTGCGGTTTCCGGCGTACACATCACGGGGAATAATGATGTGGTCGCCCGGAGAGAGGGACCGTAGTACTGCTGATGCGGCTGCTACCCCGGAAGAAAATGCGGCCGCCGCTTCGCCCTCTTCCAATACCTTTAATACATGTTCCCACTGCACCCGGTTGGGATTTTCAAGCCGCGTATAGTGCCAATCACCTTCCGAGCGACCTTCTTTATCTATTTCATACACGGTGGACCGGTGGACCGGCGGTACGATATCAACCGTGTCGTTGGCGACGTCCATTGCGGCGTGAATGGCTTCTGTTTCTTTATGCATAATACAATTTGGTTCTATGTGTAATATTCTAATTCAAAGGCCAAGACAGGTTTCAGAAGATTTCAATTTTTGTTCCCACCAACTTAACAAGAGTAAACACAACGGATATCTTCTTCAAACACCATTTTTCAATTATACGAATCACCGCCCCTGATCGCTTTAATCCGCTGCAGTACCGGAGGATGCGAATAGTTCAAAAACACATAGAACGGATGGGGCGTCAGGTTCGAAAGGTTATCCCTGGACAGCTTTTTCAGGGCATTGATCATCGGTTGTCTCCGGTAGGTAGAGGAAGCAAATGCATCCGCCTCGAACTCGTATTTGCGCGAAAGCACCTGCATAAAGACCGAGACGATCATATCAATGGGAGCGTAGAGCATGCCAAAGAAAATGAGTCCGGCATACACCGACATCTGTTCCATATAAAAAGCATCGAACAATCCCCGGGAGTTGAGGAATACCGAAAGCAGGAAGAACATAATGCCGGTCTGCAGGATGCTGATGCCCATATTTTTAATAATGTGCTTCTTTTTATAGTGACCGATTTCATGGGCCAGTACCGCCACCAGTTCATCCTCGGTATGATTGTCAATGAGCGTATCGTAAAGGGCGATCCGTTTATTCTTGCCGAATCCCGTAAAGAAGGCGTTGGATTTACTGCTCCGCTTGGAACCATCCATCACATATACCCCCTCCATGGCAAAGTTCACTTTGTCGGCATAGCTGCGGATTTTCCGGCGCAGATCGCCCTCCTCCAGCGGTTCAAAATCATTGAATATGGGCATAATCCAGGTCGGGGCCACAAACTGCACAAAAAGCGTAAATGCGGTCACCGCTCCCCACGCATACAGCCAGGCATACTGGTCTATAAAAGTGAAGAACGCCAGGATGCCCGCCAGCAGCGGTCCCCCGAGCACAACCCCCAGCGCGAGGCCTTTCAACAGATCCATCACAAACGTCCTGGGCGTCGTTTTGTTGAAGCCGTATTTTTCCTCAATGACAAAGGTGGAGTAAATACTGAAGGGCAGCGACAGAACGCTTTTGGCAAGAATCAAGAGCCCGATATATGCCAGCCCGGTCCAGATAACACCCAGCTCCCAGCCGCGTACGATCTCGTCCAGCCAGTTAAACCCCCCGGCAAACCAGAACCCCAGCAACAGTACCAGGTTAAAGGCCGAGGTGAGAATCCCAAATTTGGTCCGCTCTTTCGTATAGGCCTGCGACTGCGCGTAGGTCTCCTCATCATACACATCGCTGAACTCGCCGGGCAGTCCCTCGTCCAGTGACCGGAGGTTGTAATAATCGGCCACCAGGTTGAGTACAAAATCGATGGCCAGCGTGGCCAGGATAATAACCGCAAAGATATTCATGGTAAATCAGCTAACTTTTGTGTACAAGTTCGGGAGGACGCCAAACAGTATTCAAATGTTTTCATCCGCCGTTTCCTCCATCATACATGCCGCCGCATCCCAACCGTCGTAATCACTGGTATTGCAGCGGACTAACTGTTCCGGGCCGTTTTCCGTTCCATCAGCCGCTCGCTTACGGAAGCCATATAATAACCCAAATTATCAATCATTTTCAAAGCCCAAAGTTACGGAAGTTGCCAATGATCTTTAAATGTATCTTTATTTAACATGTTGGGTTCTGTCAATAAATTTGTAATTTCGCACTTTGTTTCTAACTCTGTTTAACAAACGCTACTTATGGCAGATTTACGCCGCGAACTTGGCTTTTGGGACGCCCTGACTATCGGGGCGGGAACCATGATTGGCGCCGGCATCTTTCTTCTCGCAGGTGTAGCATTGGAACTAACCGGTCCGGCAGCAATATTTTCATATCTGATTGCCGGATTTATATGTATCATTACCGCATCCAGTGCTGCTGAACTGGCTACCGGTATGCCGACTTCCGGCGGCGACTACTTTTTTGTCTCCCGTTCACTGGGACCTGCCTTTGGGGCTATTTCCGGGGTGGGAATTTGGTTAAGCCTCACATTTGCCATTTCCTTTTATCTCTTTGGACTGGGAGAATACCTGAGTCAATTTTTACCTCTGACTCCCTTCTGGGGAGCGGTATTCGGTGGACTTCTGCTGATCATTCTCAACATCATTGGAGCGAAAGAATCGGGTCGAACGCAAGTGGTTATCGTTCTCACCCTGTTTGTTATTCTGGGAGGATTTAGTTTTTTCGGCTTTTTCAACATCGAAACGGCCAACCTCAATCCTTTTTTTCCACTGGGCTTTGAGCCTGTCTATGCTACCACGGCACTGGTATTTGTCTCTTTTTTGGGTTTTGTGAAGATTGCCGCCGTCGCCGAGGAAATAAAAGAGCCTTCCAAGAATCTGCCGCGTGCGCTCATTGGATCGGTTGCTCTCGTTACTGTTTTGTATGTGGTTATCCTTTTGGTTATAGCAGGTATCTTTCCGCAGTCAACTATTCGCGAAGTAAGAGACCCCCTGACAACAGCCGCCCGGCAAATGTTGGGAGGATTTGGTGGTGTAGCCATTATTTTTGCAGGACTACTTGCTACATTATCATCCGCTAATGCCAGCATTATGGCCTCTTCCCGGATCAATCTTGCCATGGCACGCGATCGGATGGTACCAAAATGGCTTAGTAAAATTCACGAAAAACTGCTCACGCCTTACCGGGCAATCCTGCTTACGGGGATTTTGGCCCTTGGCTTTTTACTGATAGAGAGTCTCGAGGATCTCGCTAAAATTGCCAGTGTTTTGCAATTATACAGCTATGCTGCACTTAATATTGGCTGCGTTGTATTGCGTGCGGCCAATCCGGATTGGTACAAACCCAGCTACCGCACACCGGCAAATCCATACGGACAGCTTATAGCAGCCACCGGTTGTCTGGGGGTCATCCTATATTCGGGTCCTTTTGCACAAATTGCCATCGTTATTCTGATTGTTGTAAGCCTTGCCTGGTATGTAATATGGGGACGTCAAAAAGTTTCTATTGACCATGCAATCCCATTATTCAAAGAGCGATGGCAGGAACACGGCTGGAGTCTCTTCCGCCTGCCAACGGAAAAAGCCGAAGCGGAAGAAGTGGAGGAATGGATCCCGACTAAACGTCCCCTTAATACCAACAAGCCCCGTCATTTGGTTACAGCGCTGGCAAATCCCGAGCATGAAACAGATTTACTGAAGCTTGCTCAATACATAGCCACCGGAAAAAACAAGTCCGGTATTGTGGAGGGAATGCATATTATTCACGTTCCCTACCAGACGCCTATTTCTACCATTCGTGAAAAATTGGAGCAGCGACCCTCTATACAGCGTAAAATCGACGCTATTCTTGAGCAGGAGGCTGGAAAAACGCAACATGTCCAGCAGGAATATCGTGAGGTTCTTGTGAACACTGATTTTCGATCCGTTACTGAAGCAGCCCATGACGCATTTGGTGCCATCATTTCAGAAACGCAAAAGCGCGGAGCAGATATGCTGCTGATGGGCTGGCAGGGAGGCTTTAGCGTGGGACGTATTTACAATTCGCCGGTTCAGCGCATTGTCCA
>NZ_JBEPWZ010000094.1:0-10187 GCF_041642155.1 Fodinibius sp. | reverse complement strand
GTAAAAGTACCCCCGAAGCTAAAAGAGCTGATGGAATCGGCCTACGAACTGGCGGTCCCCCTCGAGGTGGAGATGGGACTGGCCGATAACTGGCTGCAAGCACACTGAAAAATGCAGCCGGTCGCTATTGGCATACTATATTTTGCGCTGTTGGCAAACCAGAAACCCGGATGGGCAACACTAAATAACAAGCGTTAGAGCGAACCATGCGGGAAGGGCGACCGGCAGTAGCATACAGAAAAATTCAATAAGCTGCAGGTATGATTATTACCTGAAGCTGAATCCCACGCCCACTTGTCCCACTGGATATTTCGAGAGAGTGTAGGAAGCGGTGATATTAAAAATCGCCAACTTTATCCGGGTTCCTACCAGGCCCCGAAAGGAGTTATTATCGCTGTAGGAAATGTCAATGGGATTGTCGATCTTCTCGATCTTTTTAGGTTGACCGGACTGTTCGGGAAAATCTTCATTTGGAACGGTCACGGGATATGAACCGGGAGTATCGATGGTCAGGCTTGAGGTTTCATAGCCAATACCTCCGTAAAAGGATATGAAAGGCAGGGTCTTGCCGACCAGGGCGTTAATGGTAAAGGCGTTAGAACGCATGGCTGCTTTTTGCCCCTCCCAGGTTGAGGGATCATAGTTATTTTCCACGTCACTGCCCTGCTCCGGATCGACATCAAAAGCAATTGATGAGTTCAATCTGGTATAGCCGGCTTGCAGTGAAATATTGACGGGGATTAACTTGCCACCCGGCAGCCACTGCGTGATATCATGCTTGAGTCCAACCCCCCATAGGTCCAGATTTATATCATTGGGAAGATCAAGGGGAGGCACATAGCGAACTGTCACATCCGTCCCCTTGATGACCCCTGCACTTGCCTGCACCATCGGAGCCGGTACATACGGAACATCCGTACCCCCGGGCATTTCAAACTCCACCCGTTCCTGCTGCTGTTCGCCTGTTTGTGGGTTGGTATACGAAAAATAGGCGCCCAGGGTGGTATTTGATTCGCCAGGACCAAAGGCCGTCGGCGTAACAGGCGAGGTTGATTCCTCTTCGATATATTCCAGTTCCTTTAAATTCAGTTCCTGTACATTGAATGAACGATCGGCGCCGGGTACCCGGGCCACGCTGGCACTCACCGTCAGATCAAAGCCCAGCACGCTATGGGGTTTTGCCGTATTAAACCAGCCCGTGTTGAGGTCGGTTCCGAATCCGTTTCCGACGGGTTTGAAGTAGGCCTGTAGCAGCGTGTTGGCATCCTGTCTGCCTTCTTCGGTTGCGGCGGCCTGGATAATATCGCCGGCATTATTGAGCTGGGCCGTTACCGGGGATGTCCCGATTAATAATAAAAGACCGAATCCGATAAGGGTATATAGCTTTTTATCCATAATAAAATATCTGATAAGTGTATTGTGTTAACCGGTTTGTAAGTATGAGAATTTTCTAAAACCGTTCTTTTGGCCAATATTTGCATTTTTCGTGCATTCCACATCCTCTGAAAAAGTCATGCTGTTCAGTTTGATTCTATATCTCAGACTCTGGTCAAAATAGATGATCGCCGCAGGGGTAATACATCTTTTTGGGCTCTTGTCAATACCTTAAACAGGGATCCGGGCATTGAGTTCCGACAGTTGTGCTAACCCGGATTTCTCACAACCCCCGGTCAATCGTTTTCCAGTGAATCCAGGATATTAAGGTATGAATCGTAGCGGTCGGGATGAATGTGTCCCTCTTCAAAGGCCTGCATAACCCCGCAACCGGGTTCGTGGCTGTGCGTGCAGTTGTTAAACTTGCACTGTTGCCTGAATTCGAGCATCTCCGGGAAAAAAAGAGAGAGCTCCCACGGCTCAATGTTAACCAGCCCGAATTCACGAAGGCCGGGGGTATCCACAAGATAACCGCCCATGTGCAGGGGCAGAAGTTTGGCAAAGGTCGTGGTATGGGTGCCTTTTTCGTTATAGTCCGAAACAGATCCGACCTTGCGGTTGATGGATGGCTCGATATGATTCAGCAGGCTGGTCTTGCCCACACCCGAGGGACCTACAAACACCGACGTTTTTTCCCTGAGATCTTCCTTCAGCCGCTCCAGCGATTTCTCATCTTTAATGCTGGTGCGCAGTACCTTGTAGCCCAGTGAATCATAGAGTTCAGCAAAGTCGTCTATTTTTGGCTGATCCGCACCGGTCGCCAAATCCATCTTGTTCAATACAATACGTGCGGGAATCTGGTATGCCTCACAAGTCACCAGGAACCGATCCAGGAACCCACGCTTAATCGTGGGTTTTTTAATTGATTGTACCACATACGCACAATCTATATTGGCGACCAGTATTTGGTTACCCTCCTGGTGGTGCGTCGACTCGCGGATGAGATAGTTTTGCCGCTCTTCGATCTCCTGAATACTGCCGGAACCGTCGTCATTGATATCAAAATGCACAACATCGCCCACGGCAATGGGATTGGTCAGTTTGTGCTCTTCGAGACGAAAACGACCGGGGAGGCGGCAGTTAATTTTTTTTGCTTCGCCGTCGTGCCGGTACGTTACTTCGTACCAGCTGCCGGTAGATTCAACAACGCGTCCTCGGTGTTCCAAATGGGTGGCTTTTCGTTAACAATTGTCTGTGAGAACACAATATAAGAGGACTTTGTAAAAACTCCATCCCGAATATGGAACATAAGCCGCCGCCGACCTGCTGTGCACAACGGCGAAATCTCACTCTTAGAAGCCTTTGCAAAACCGTTTTTTGGCAAAGGCCGGCGTTATCGGTCGGTTGAAATTCTCATATGGGGATATGCTGCGATTCCAACCTCCCTCTGGCCTTGACTTTTCCCGATGCTTCGGGACTGGTTTTTCAAAGGCTTCTCTTAGGGAGAGTACCTTTCCGGCCCCGGATATGCCGGTGTCAATCACCAGCGGTGGTCTCAGCCGGGGCCCTCACAGGTCTCAGACTTGCGTTATTTTATCCAAATATTAAGTCGGGGGCATAGACTTATGGACTCCCTCGCTAAACTCTTCAATCATTTTTGCATTAAAAGCGGGAATATCATCCGGATTTCGGCTGGTAGTCAATCCTCTGTCCACTACTACTTCCTGGTCCACCCAGTCAACCCCGGCATTGACGAGATCCGTTTTAATAGAGTGGTAAGACGTCATTTTTCGTCCCTCCAGCTCCCTGGTTTCTATCAGGATTTGCGGACCGTGACAAATGGCGGCGATGGGTTTCCCTTCATGCAGAAAATGTGTGACAAACTGGACAGCTTTTTTATTGGTTCTCAGCTGATCGGGATTTATAACACCGCCGGGAAGCAGGAGTCCGTCATAGTTGTGAGGATCCGCTTCGTCCAGCGATACATCCACATCATATGCGTCGCTCCAGTGATCGTGATCCCAGGCTTTGATCGTGCTTTCTTTAGGAGAAATGATGTGGGTTTCAGCTCCGGCCTCCTCAAGCGCCTTTCGTGGTTTCGTCAGTTCAACTTCTTCAAATCCGTCTGTGGCTAAAATAGCGATGGTTTTACTGGTTAGTTGAATAGCCATAATGAATGATATTTAGCATTGTTGATTTTCTATATTTACTTTTTTAAATCAGATCTTGCCGTTTTTTGTTCCGCCCGGCCCTGTAAAAGTCTCTCTTTTATAGTAAAAATTAAAAGAGCCCGGCTCTTTCGAGGCGGGCTCTTTCCGTTCGAGAAAAAATAAAATTACAATTACTCCATTACGACGGTCTCTCCCGAAGAGTCGTTATCCTTGGTTACTTTGCCGTTCTGCGATTTGTATTGTTCGCTCACCTTAAATCGCTCGGCAGGATTTACGACCGCTTCGTCTTCCAGCACGATATCCAGCAGCGGGTCCATGCGCTCCAGATACTGGACTTCAAGATCGCCGAGCACATCCTTGTCTATTTCCTCGACATCCTTTTCATTTTTCCCGGGCAACAGTACCTTCTGGATGCCGGATCGTTTGGCAGCCAGTACTTTTTCTTTAATGCCGCCCACCGGCAGTACCAGCCCGCGCAGGGTAATCTCGCCGGTCATGGCCAGCGTCCCCTTCACTTTACGCTGGGTAAAGATGGATGAAATCGCCGAAAAGATCGAGACACCGGCAGAGGGGCCGTCTTTGGGGACCGCTCCCTTGGGGACGTGAATATGGAGATCCCAGTATTTAAATGCATCTTCGGGGATATTCAGCTCATCGGAGTGCGCCTTGAGGTACGACATCGCCAGCATGGCCGACTCTTTCATCACATCGCCCAGCTGCCCGGTAATATGCAGCTTGCCGCTGCCTTTGGACACGCTGGCCTCTATGAACAGGATGTCGCCGCCGTAGGGCGTCCATGCCAGTCCCGTAGCAACCCCCGGCACTTTCGTGCGTTCGGCTACTTCGGAGAAGTATTTACGCTTGCCGAGGTAATCCTGCAACTCGTTGACCCCAACCGTATGCGGACCTTCTTCCCCTTTGGCAATTTTTGCGGCAACGCCCCTGCAGACAGATCCAATCTGGCGTTCCAGTGAGCGGACGCCCGATTCGCGCGTATATTCGTCAATGATTTTTTCGAGGGCCTGATGCGTGAGCTTAATCTGGTCTTTGCTGAGACCATTTTCCTTGATTTGTTTCGGAATCAGGTGTTCCTTGGCGATCTGTGCTTTTTCCTGCAGGGTATAGCCGCTGATGTTGATAATCTCCATACGATCCCGGAGCGGAGCGGGGATGGTATCCAGCGAGTTGGCCGTTGCAATAAACAGTACTTTGGAGAGGTCATATTCCAGCTCCAGGTAGTTGTCGGTAAAACTGTCGTTTTGTTCGGGATCAAGCACTTCCAGCAGGGCGGAAGTGGGGTCGCCGCGGTAGTCGGATCCCACCTTGTCGATCTCATCGAGCATAATGACGGGATTGGCCGTTTCCGTCTTCTTCATGGAGCGCAGGATGCGTCCCGGCAACGCTCCGATATAGGTTCGCCGGTGACCGCGAATTTCGGCTTCATCGTGAATACCGCCCAGGCTGAATCGATCAAACTTGCGATTCAACGCACGGGCAATGGATTTTCCGAGAGAGGTTTTTCCCACGCCCGGAGGTCCGTAGAAGCAGAGAATAGGCGCTTTCATATCGCTTTTCAGCTTCAGGACGGCCAGGTATTCAATAATGCGTTTTTTTACCTTGTCCAGTCCGTAGTGATCCTCGTCCAGCACCTTCTGAGCGTTTTTGAGGTCAAGGTTGTCCTCTGAGTACGAGTCCCACGGAAGATCGAGAATCCACTCGATATAACTGTGGATAACCCCGTAGTTGGGAGAGGAGTTGGGCGTGCGTTCCAGGCGTGTAATTTCTTTCTCCACGGTTTCCTGGGCTTCTTCGGGGAGATTTTTCTCCTTGGCCCGTTTGCGCAGTTTTTCGACTTCCTGGTGTTCACCGTCCTCCCCGAGTGCTTCCTGGATTGCTTTCATCTGCTGCCGCAGGTAGAAATCGCGCTGCTGATCGTCAATGTCTGACTTTACCTTGGTACGAATCTCCTCGCTGAGATTCAGTACCTGCAGCTCTTTGTTCAGAAACTCCATAACCCGCTCCATACGCGTCGAGAAAGTGCGGATCTCCAGGACTTCCTGCTTGTCCGCAGTCGATACATTCAGGTTCGAGGAGATGAAGTTCAGCAGAAAGATCGGGCTGTTGATATTATTAATTGCTATAGAGGCCTCCGAGGGAATATTCGGTGACAGGTTTACAATCTTCGAAGCCGTCTCTTTGACCGAGCGGATGGAAGCATCCCGTTCAACCCCTTCCAGATCCATCTCCTGGTGGTAGGGTTCCACTTTTGCCTTGAAGTAGGGTTCTTTCTGTAAAAACTCGTCAATCTTAAACGTTGTTTTTCCCTGAATGACAATACTCTTACTGCCATCAGGCATTTTTATAAGTTTCAGAATCTGGGCAACGGTTCCGATCTCATAGAGATCCTTGGTACCGGGATCTTCATCCTCTTCATTTTTCTGGCTGACAACACCAATGGTTTTATCAGATTCGTATGCTTCCTTTACCAGTTCCAGTGAACGGTCGCGGCCAACCGTAATGGGCACGACAACTCCCGGAAAAAGAACCGTGTTCTTCAGGGGGAGGATCGGCAGTTCGTCGGGAATTTCAGACTCCGTTAATGCTTTTTCTTCCTCTTCCGACATCAGAGGAATAGCCTGCTCAAAATCGTCGAATTGGTCGTCAATATCCTCAAAGTTGACCATATTTTTGAACATATCCTTCATGTATATTAATGTTTAATCAAAGTTTTATTCAGTTGGATAAGTAGGATGCAAATAAGGAGCCAAGACTATTCCACCTACCAATTAGTCATGCTTACTGGCAAAATAACAAAATGTAGCAGAAAATGGAGTTTTTATTGACAGCTTGACAGAAATAGCGTCATTAAAAATGGAGCTGGAGTCCGCCAAATGCAGCGCCCACCAGGGTTGCCCCGGCCGATTCCTGGCGAAACAGGGCCCGGGCGCCGACGTTGAAATCCCAATGGTTGGTTTCAATACCGCTGCCGAGTCCCACCTGCAGGGGTTGTTCCGATGCAAACCGGGTGCCCAGACGTATAGGAAACCCGGGGAGGGGACGTATTTCAGTGCCGAGACGCACCCCCAGGTTGGTCGTTGTAAAGGCGGTATCGTGGAGCCCGAGGGTGAGATCACCCATAAATTTGAATTGTTCGAGCTCCAGCAATACGCCCGTATTAATCGATGTGGGGAGGAGGGCGGAATAGGGTTCATCAGATTCCTGTTCGGCCGTTATCAGTGGATTGGGCAGCAACGGGGCCTCGTGCAGGTAGCTGATATACTGTCCACCAGCCCCCACAAACATCGTATTTGCTGCGACCGGCAGCTGAGCCTGAGAGGAATCTTTAGCGGACGACATACGCAGTGGTTGACTGTGATAGCGGATCGTACCGATGTCATTTAAAGAGAAGGCGATGCGCAGTGAGTTGTCAACTGCAGGCGAGGCAGATGAGTTCGGGTCGTTTCCCTTCCTGCTGCTGAGCGGGATCACATAATTGAGTCCGAAGTCGAAACCGACTCCATAGCCCGTCTGCTGGTAATGATAATTGTCTCGAAAATTATTTTTGATTGCCCGGCGGGGATTGCGGGACTGAAGATAATCGGTGGTTGTGCCACTAAAACGCCCGGAACTCTGCATGCTGAAGTCGGAAACAAAGGTACTGTTCCTGCTTTCTTCACTATCCCGGATGTACCGGGCATTATAGCTGGCATCAAAGGCGGGTCCGGCCAGTATAATTTTAGGAGCTATACCAATATAGAGCGTATTCAGGCGGGGCATGAGTCCGTTTACAAAGGTGAATTCCTGAGCGTAGCCCACTGCGAGTTCATAAAATTCACTGCGGTGTTGAATTAATGAAAAGTCGCGGATCTGTCGGCCGTTGTGTTCCGTGAACTCGTCCTCATACCACCCGCGTCCGGTCTTGATGGTCGAAGCGTAACGAGCCCGCAGGGCCACCGACAAGGCATAATCCCGTTGTTGCCATATCGCCCCGGCGAGGATAAGATCCGCCCGCTGCTGATTTAGGGACTGCAGCTTATTCTCGGAAAAATGAGTATTCAGGATACTGCCTTGCTGTTTCGGGCTGATGTCTGCAGCCACTTGCGTATAGGGTTGATAGCCATCGAGGAAATTTGCGAACTGCTGGCTGAGCGATCTGCTTGAGCGCAGCGGCTGGAACTGAATGGCACCCTGGCCAATCTCCAGGTGAAATTGTCCGGGATGACCCTGGATCATCAGGTTCGCGGGATTCCAGTAGGTGGCCTCGGGTCCGTTCAGGTAAGCCGTTCCGCCCCCGCCGAGGCCCATATTTTCGGCCGTGATGACCGGTTGCGCGTGGACCGGGCTGTTGCCCAGTCCCACTACAGCCAGCATCAGGCACAAGAGGGGAATCTTCGCGCGTATTTTGTTAAATGATGACGATTCTTTTCTCAATGGAGTGGTCATGTGAATGCTAACCGATGACTTGCAGTTTAGCCACCCGCAGCATCAGTGTTTTCCGTCCTCGTTCTTTAAAGTAGATAACGACTTTTGTTTTTTCGCCCTGGCCGCTGCGGCTAATAATTTTACCGGGTCCAAAGACATTATGTTCCACCTTCGCGCCCACCTGAAAGGGATCTTCATCCGGATTGTCATAATAGATCCGGGTCGTATTGGAAGAGCGGTTATTTTTCTTGTAGAGCGGTTTTTTCCAGTCATATTCAACCTGTGTGCTTCCGGAATCGCCGCTCACCTTTTGGCTTCCATTTAAATTGTTGCTCTTTTGCTTGATAGAGGCGCCGGTCTCTGTTCGGACCACATCCGGGCTTACTTCATCCAGGAAGCGGGAGCGCCGTTTTCGCTGTTCTTCCCCATACTTGTACCGGCTGCGGCAGTGGCTGAAGAAAAGGACTTCTTCGGCGCGTGTTATAGCGACGTAAAACAGCCGGCGTTCTTCCTCGATATTCACCTCCTCGCTGTCCCGGCTGCCAACGGGAAACAGCTCTTCCTCGAGTCCCACTACGAAGACCACCGGGAATTCCAGTCCCTTGGCGGCATGAACCGTCATCATCGTAACGGCCGGTTTTTCTTCATCATATTTATCGGTATCGGTAATAAGGCTTATTTCCTGCAAAAACGAGCTCAGGGAGGCATTATTATTGTTTTTTTCGAAATAGGAGATCGCATTTTGAAGCTCCAGGATATTTTCCCGGCGCGTCATCGACTTGGGGGAATTTTCTTCCACAAGGGATTTCATATAGCCGGACCGTTCCAGCAGTTTTTTGGTGATATTAATGAGCTTCTTGCCGTTTTTCAGGTCTTCTTTAAGCTCATTGATCATCGATACGAACTCCCTGACGCTTTTTTCAGCCGGCTTGTAGAGATCGATCTCCCCGACATTTTCCAGGACCCGCCAGAGCGACAGGTTTCTGGCCCGCGCCTGCGCCATCAGATCGTGCAGCGATTTGTTACCGATGCCACGCGAAGGTTCGTTGATGATGCGGATGAGGTTGGTGTCGTCGTCGGGGTTGATAAGGAGTGTAAGGTAAGCCAGCACATCCTTGATCTCCTTCCGCTGGTAGAACGAAAGTCCCCCCACCAGCTGGTAGGGGACCCCTTTGCGGCGAAAGGTCTCTTCATAGACCCGGCTCTGGTAGTTTGTGCGGTAAAGTACGGCAAAGTCGTTGTACCCGTAGCCCTTGCGCGCTTTAAGCTCCTGGATATAGTTGGCGACACGGTTGGCCTCGTCGCGCTCGTCATAATTGTCGAGCACCGTAATCGCATCGCCCATGTCGTTGTCCGTCCAAAGCGTCTTATTCAGCTGACTGTCGTTTCTTTTGATGATGGAGTCGGCAGCTTTCAGGATCGCCTTGGTGGAACGGTAGTTCTGCTCCAGCGGAATTTCAACAGCCTCCTCATAATCACCCTTGAAATCCAGAATATTCCGAATATCGGCACCCCGGAAGGAATAAATGCTCTGGGCATCGTCTCCGACCACGCACAGGTTTTTGTATTTGCTGGCCAGCATATTGGTCACTTTATACTGCGCGTGATTGGTATCCTGGTACTCGTCGATTAAAATATATTTGAAACGGTCCTGGTATTTCTCCAGAACCTCTTCATGCTGCTGGAAAAGCTCAATCGGTTTAACCAGCAGGTCGTCAAAATCCATGGCGTTGTTATGCTTCAGCCGCTCCACATACTGCCCGTAGATTTTGGCGGTGATGTCGTCCAGCGTGCTGTGCACAAACTTCTCCCGGTAGTGATCCGGGTGGATGAGTTCGTTCTTCGCATCGCTGATGAGGCGCTGGATGGTGCGGGGACGAATTTCCTTGGGGTCGTAATTGTTTTCGCGCAGCAGCTGTTTGATGGCATTTTTGGAATCGTCCGTATCATAGATTGAGTAGTTGGAGGTAAAGCCGATCCTCTCCGCCTCAAACCGCAGGATCTTGGAAAAAACGGAATGGAAGGTACCCATCCACAGCCGCCGGGCCTTATCGCCAATCAGCTGCTGGATGCGTTCCTTCATCTCTTTGGCTGCCTTATTCGTAAAGGTCAGTGCCAGGATATCGTCGGGAGCAGCCTTCTGCTGCTGAATGAGATACGCTATGCGGTAGGTAAGTACGCGTGTTTTGCCGCTGCCGGCCCCGGCGACGATAAGCAGGG
>NZ_JBEPWZ010000093.1:0-10230 GCF_041642155.1 Fodinibius sp. | reverse complement strand
CACCCTGGCCGCCTCTGAACCGGATGTCGTTCGCCCGATCGCCTTCACCCTGGATCACCGGGGACGCCTGTGGGTGGCCGAAGCGCATACGTATCCCGAGCGGGCGCCGGAAGGGGAAGGGGAGGACCGCATTCTTATTTTTGAGGATACCAGCGGTGACGGCAAACTTGACAGACGCAAAGTCTTTATCGAAGGGCTGAACTTGGTCAGTGGTCTTGAAGTGGGACACGGGGGCGTGTGGGTAGGTGCGGCGCCGAATTTACTGTTTATTCCCATCGACGAAAGCGGCGATACCCCCGCCGGTGAGCCCCGGGTCCTGTTGAACGGCTGGGGCTACCAGGATACCCACGAGACCCTCAACAGTTTCCGGTGGGGGCCCGACGGCTGGCTTTATGGCGTGCAGGGGATATTTACCCAGTCCAACGTTGGCAAGCCCGGGACTCCGGAAGATCAGCGGCAAAAGATCAATGCGGGGGTTTGGCGGTATCACCCGACCCGCCACGAATTCGAGGTGTATGCTCGGGGGACCAGCAACCCGTGGGGACTCGATTTTAATGCCTACGGCCATCCCTTTATGACCGCCTGCGTGATTCCGCACCTGTTTCACGTGATACAGGGTGCGCGGTACCATCGCCAGGCCGGCGACCACCAGAACCCTCATACCTATGATGACATCAAAACCATCGCCGACCACGTCCATTGGGTGGGAGATCAGGGTCCCCATGCGGGCAACCACCGGTCGGGCTCAGCAGGGGGCGGCCATGCCCACGCGGGAGCGATGTTTTACCTGGGGGCCGACCACTGGCCGGAGGAATTCCGAAGTACGCTGTTTATGAATAATATTCACGGGTTCCGCATGAATGCAGATAAGATTGAGCGCGAAGGCTCCGGCTACAGCGCCTCGCATGGAAAGGATTTTCTAAAGACCCACGACTCCTGGTCGCAGTGGCTGGATTTCCGGTATACCCCGGGCGGCTCGGTCTGGGCCATTGACTGGTATGACAAAAACCAGTGTCACAGCCCGAACCCGGATGTTCATAATAAGACATTGGGACGCATTTACAACATTCGCCACGAAGAAGATGAGCATGTGCGGGTGAACCTGAAGGAGAAATCCAGCCTGGAGCTGGTGGAATACCAGCGGCATACCAATGAGTGGTACGTGCGGCACGCCCGCCGTATCCTGCACGAGCGGGGGCCGGATGAGCGGGTGCACGAGGCCCTGCGGGAAATGTTACAAGAGAATCCCGATATAACGCGGAAGCTCCGCGCGCTCTGGGCGCTTCATGTGACCGAAGGACTGACTGATCAGGAATACATCGATCTGCTGGATCATGAAAACGAGTACCTGAGAAGCTGGGCCCTGCAGCTGCTGGCCGAGGATAAAGAAATTCCTGACGAGGGACTTAAAAAAATAGCCCGGATGGCCCGGGATGAAGACTCTGCGTTAGTCCGCCTGTATATCACCTCGGCGCTCCAGCGCATAGCGCCGGACCAGCGCTGGGATATCGTGGAGGGGCTTTACGGCCATTCCGAAGATATCGGCGACCACAACCTGCCGCTGATGGTATGGTACGGGACCGAACCGCTGGTGGCCCGGGATATGGACCGGGCCCTGGACCTGGCTATGAAGGCTGAACGCCCCAAAATTCTGGCCCATACGATTAAGCGTATCGGGGCTATCGGGATGCCGGAGGCCCGGAAGCTTCTTAAAGAGGTAGAGGGACAATTGGAACAGAAGCCGCAATCGGATCGATACGATCAGGCCCGCCGGGAGCTGGAGATCATCCTGGGACAAGCGGATTAATCGACCATTATTTATTATACTGCAGGAAACTTCGAAAAACCAGGGGGTTCGTTCAATGCCAATACCTGAGTGATTTCAAAACCGTAGTGTATAGACTCTACATGAGGATTTCGAAATCGCGTAAATGTAGAGGATGGCAAAACAACGGTGTTGCAAAGCTTTCACTGTAATGAAACGGATAAGCAAGTCCCCCATGAAGAAACAGCATAAAATGAAATCGTTGCGTGCCATGAAGAACTCATCATCCAACCCGGTGAAAATCCCCCTGCTCGGGGTGGTCCTGTTGCTGTGTCTCTCCTGCCAGCCGTTATGGGGGCAGGGGTCCGGACACGAATTTGAGAAAATCCAGTTGTCTTCCACCTTTTATGCGGAAGGCGCCGGGATCGGTGATATCAATGGCGATGGCCGCCCGGATGTGGTGGCCGGCCCGTACTGGTATGAAGGGCCGGACTTTGCCGACAAGCATGCCTTTTATGAACCCCGGATGTTTGATCCCCGCAACTACTCCGACAACTTTATTGCCGGGGTGGATGATGTAAACGGGGACGGTAGTAATGACATCCTGGTGGTGGGCTTTCCCGGCGAGGCCGCCTACTGGTATGAAAACCCGGGCGAGTCCAACGGCTACTGGGAGCGTCACCTGATTCACGAGTCCGTGGATAACGAGTCGCCGCAGTTTTATGATCTGGACGGGGACGGGTCCCTGGAGCTGGTCTTCCACACCGGGGGAAGGCTGGGATATGCTGCGCGGGATGCGGAGGATCCAACCCGCCCGTGGTCGTTCACGGCGGTTTCCGGCCGACACGACTGGGGCAAATTTACACATGGACTGGGGATCGGCGATATTGACGGCGATGGACACGAGGATATTCTCAAAAAGGAAGGGTGGTGGGAGAACCCCGGAACAGATCAGATGGATAGCCGGTGGAGGTATCACGAAGCCGCGTTTGCCGGTCCCGGGGGCGCCCAGATGTATGCCTTTGATGTGGACGGGGACGGGCTCAACGATGTGATCACCAGCCTCGATGCCCACGGGTGGGGCCTGGCCTGGCATCGCCAACACCGGGAGGGGGATGAGATACGGTTCGAGCAACGCTTGGTTATGGGTTCTTCCCTGAGTGACAGTCCCTATGGCGTGCGATTTTCTCAACCGCATGCCCTTGAGCTGGCGGATATGGACCAGGACGGGGTCAAAGATGTGATATCCGGAAAACGATTCTGGGCCCACGGTCCGCAGGGCGGATTCGAGCCCAATGCGCCAGCTGTGGTGTACTGGTTTAACCTGCAGCGAGGCGACCCCGGAAGCGCGGGATTTGTGCCCTACCTGGTGGATGACGACTCGGGTCTCGGCGTGCAGATTGCGGCGGGAGATTTGACCGGCAACGGCTATCCCGATATTGTGACGTCCAACAAGAAGGGGACGTTTGTTTTTTTGAACCATCCCCCATAGTCCCCCGGCTGATACGGCTGTCACATAAGCCGGAACCGCTCGATGGAACGCCTGGACAACCGAGAACTGCAAGAAGCCTAAGAAATAGTAACAACGGTAACATTCAGAAAATAAATACCATCATATTATGCCAGACAATCAAGTAAACATAGCGATTATCGGACTGGGATTCGGAGCGGAATTTATCCCTATTTTTCAGAAACACCCGGATGTAAATATGTATGCAATCTGTCAGCGTACCGAGTCGGAGCTGAATGAGGTCGGCGATGCATTTGGCATCGAAACCCGGTACTCATCCTACGAAGAGCTGCTGGAGGACCCGGCCATTGACGCCGTCCATATCAACACGCCCATTCAGCTGCACGCGGAGCACTCGCTGATGGCCCTGCGGGCCGGCAAGCACGTTTCCTGTACGGTCCCCATGGCCACAAGTATCGATGAGTGCGAGGAAATTATCGATACGGTCAACGAAACGGGTTTAAAGTATATGATGGCGGAGACGGTCGTCTACAGCCGGGAGTACCTGTTTGTCAAGGAACTGTATGAAAAGGGCGAACTCGGCAGGATCCAGTACCTGCAGGCCAGCCACCCGCAGGATATGGAAGGCTGGCCGGAGTACTGGGAGCGGATGAAGCCCATGCACTATGCCACCCACGTGGTCAGCCCGGTGCTCGGGCTAACGGATGCGCGGGCCGAATACGTATCCTGCTTTGGATCGGGCCGGGTTAGCGACGACCTGGTTGAAAAGTCGGGCTCCCCGTTTGCCGTGGAAACCTGTCATATTAAATTAAAGGATTCCGATCTGTCCGCCCATATCTACCGTTCGCTGTTTGATACGGCCCGGCAGTACCGGGAAAGCTTTGACGCCTACGGGTCCAAAAAATCCTTTGAATGGCCACTCGTTGAAGGAGAAAAACCGGTCATTCACACTGCCAAAAAACCGGAACCCGAAATTCCCGAACGCGTGGAAGTCCCCGATTACGGACACCGGCTGCCGGAGGAGATCCAGGAATTTACCCAGGAAGGCGTCTACGATGCCGACGAGCACGCCCACCTCTCCTTTATCCAGGGCGGGGGACACGGGGGCTCGCATCCGCACCTGGCCCATGAATTCGTGGCGGCAATCCGGGAGGACCGTGATCCCTACCCGAATGCCGTGCAGGCAGCCAACTGGACCTGCGTGGGACTGCTGGCCCACGAGTCGGCCATGGCGGGCGGGGAAATAAAGCACCTCCCGGAATTTACGCTGGACTGAGTTGAGATCCACAGTTTAATTAATGAATTTCCCGCAGACTCTGTCCCGGGGTCATCTATTCATTTACAGGCCGAATGTTCTGGTGAGTTGCGTTTTCTTCGGGGTTGCCCTATTTCGATCGGGTATCTGTGGGGTTCCAATACCTACGTCTATTCACCAGCCGACGGAGAGCGGGGCAAACGTAACCTGTAACTGGAAATAACTACCATCGTGATAATCATGAAGGCATACAAGATAAAACATAGTATCCTATTGGAACACCAGAATAAGTTTTACCTGCTGGAAGACAACGATTGGGATCCGTTTATTAACGATGACGATCTGTATGAAAAAACAAAGCGTCTTGTGTCATCCATTACCCCGATGGACAATGGACCGGATCTGATCGCTGATGAGTTGGAGCCCCCTGTAGATGGCCAGGAAATATGGGCCAGCGGGGTTACGTACTATAGCAGCAAACTGGGTCGCGAAGAAGAGTCAAAAGAAGCCGGGGGCAGTGATTTTTACGCCCGGGTATATGATGCTGACCGCCCGGAGCTTTTTTTTAAGGCGACAAAACATCGCACGGTGGGTTCCGGCGGGTATGTGCGGATACGCGGGGACTCCACCTGGGATGTCCCTGAACCAGAACTCACGCTGGTGATTACCTCCAATGGCACTATTGTGGGATACACAATCGGAAACGACATGAGTTCACGCAGCATTGAGGGAGAAAATCCGCTGTATCTGCCGCAAGCCAAATGCTATGACGGTTCTGCGGCCGTAGGTCCCTGTATTTATGTGACCGATCAGCCATTACCGCCGGAAACCACCATTGAGCTAAGCGTGGAGCGGGATAACTCAGTTGTATATGCAGATGAAATTACAATCGATCAAATCAAACGAAATTTTACTGAACTTGTTTCTTACTTGTACAAAGAGTGCTCTTTTCCCTGTGGCAGCCTGTTGATGACGGGAACGGGGATCGTGCCCTCTAATGAGTTTACGTTACAGCATGATGATGAAATCAGCATTACGATTCAACCCATTGGTACGTTAATCAACAAAGTTAGATAAATATGACACTTACAGGTCAAAATTTTATTGGTCGTAACCGTTCAGCTAACGGCAGTAAAACATTTAAAGGAATAAATCCGGCAACAGATGCCGAGTTGGAGCCTCAATACGTTGAGGCTACGAGCGACGAAGTAGATCAGGCCGTACGGAAAGCAGAAGAAGCATTCAACGAATACCGCCAGGAGAGCAAGGCCAAACGAGCTGAATTCCTGGAGGCTGTGGCCGATGAAATAATGGGGCTTGGTGACGCCTTAATTGAACGCTGCAGTAAAGAGACGGGGCTAAATGAGGGACGCCTGACCGGGGAGCGGAGCCGGACCGTCAACCAGTTGCGGCTCTTTGCCGAGGTCGTCCGCGAAGGCTCATGGGTGGACGCCCGGATCGACCGCTCGGATGCTGCCCCGGATGTACGGAGCATGAAGATGGCGCTGGGTCCGGTCGCCGTTTTTGGCGCGAGCAACTTCCCGCTGGCGTTTTCAGTGGCGGGCGGGGATACAGCATCGGCACTGGCTGCCGGATGTCCCATTGTGGTAAAGGCACACCCTGCCCATCCCGGCACCTGTGAAATGGTGGCCGGTGCGATCCTGAAAGCGGTTGAGAAAACCGGTATGCCGGATGGCACGTTTTCCATGGTTCAGGGTATTTCATATGATGTGGGCACGGCCCTCGTCACGCATCCGCTTATCAAAGCGGTTGGATTTACCGGTTCCTTTAAAGGAGGGAAGGCCTTGTATGATGCTGCCGCCAACCGTTCGGAACCGATTCCGGTATATGCCGAAATGGGCAGCACCAATCCTATCTTCCTGCTTCCGGGAGCACTGAAGGAGAAAGGCGGTGAGGTTGCCGAAGGATTGATGAACTCAGTCAACCTGGGGGTCGGACAGTTCTGTACGAATCCCGGTCTTGTAGCCTACGAAGAATCAGATGACGCCCAGGTGTTTCACCGGTCGTTAGCCGAGCATTTTAAAAAGGCGGGAGCGGGCACCATGCTGACTTCGGGTATCCGGTCGGCTTACAAGGAAGGCCTGGAAACCCTGCTTCAGCAGGAGGGGGTACAACTGGTCGCTTCAGGATCGGGAAATGGATCACCGAATACCGGAGTCCCCCATCTTTTAAAAGTGGACTCCAAACATTTTCTTGGCAACGATGATCTGGAAGAGGAAGTATTCGGCCCTTCTACGCTGACCATATCAGCTGAGGGAAAAGCAGATCTGATTGAGATTGCGCAGAACCTGCAGGGTCATCTCACTGCTACGCTGTACGGAACAGAAGAGGACCTGGAAGCCTATTCCGATTTGATTACGGTGCTGCAGCGAAAAGTAGGCCGCCTGATCTTTAACGGCTTCCCGACGGGCGTTGAGGTAAACCATGCCATGATTCACGGGGGGCCTTTCCCCGCTACTACTGACAGCCGTACGACCTCGGTAGGTACCTCGGCCATTGACCGGTTTGCGCGTCCGGTATGTTTCCAGGATTTTCCCGACAGTCAGCTTCCGGAAGAGCTGAAGGATAAAAATCCTCTTAATATCTGGCGATTGGAAAATGGTAAACATACGAAATAGAATACCGGGGAGTATATGCTTGGCCATTTCTCTGCTCAGCATGTTAAGCAGCTGTTCAAAAAATGATTATGTAGAAACTACGTCAGAAAGGACCTATTACCCGGACAATTTGCCGTTCGGCTTCCAGCAAATCGTCCATTTTATCCAATTTTTCAACCATGCGCTGGTACTCTGGGACATCCCTGTCTTCGATTTTTCGGAAAGTGATAACACGATATCTACATGTCAATTTTTTATACGCCCGATATCCACCTCCGGGTAGAGGTCGGTCCCCCGGGTCAGGTGATCCACATAGTGTTCGGCCAGGAACTTGCTGTAGAGCAGTCCCTTGGAGCCCAGGCCCGTAAAAACATGCATGAATGGATGCTCGGGGTGCCGTCCCAATATCGGCTTCCGGTTCGGCGTGGAGGTCCGTACGCCCGCCCACTGTTCAACCGTCGTTACCTTTTCCTCCAGCCGGGGGAGCGTCCGCCGCATGCGTTTGCGAAGGTATTGCTCGCCTTCTTTGTCCGGCCTTACATGCTCAAAATCGTGCTCGTAGGTGCTGCCCTGCACAAAAGTATGATCGTCGCCGGTGCGGGCCATATAACCCAGGCTCGAGATGGAGTGGGAGAACGACAGCGGTTCCTCTCCGTTCCTGAACGTCGCAACCTGTCCCTTGATCAGGTGAAGGGGCAGCCAGTCCCAATAACCCGACTCCGTCGTGCCCCGGCCGATCGCAAAGAGGAGATGTTGGGCTTGCACCGTGATGTCGTCAAAGGAAATGTGCCACTCGTTTTGCGCCCGGTGGATGACGGGTTGCCTGTCCGTCCACAATTGGAGCCCGCCCTCCTGCAGGAACCGGGCATACGCCTGCAGATAAGCCCCGACATTCACCGACAACCCGATAGGGAGCCACAGTCCCCCGTTGACGCAGGTAATACCCGGGTGCATCTCTTTGATTTCTTCTTCTGTTTTCCACTGGCACCAGCCGTCGGGCCAGGAGGTCTTTTCGTGCTGGGCCTTCATCTTGATGGCCATTTTTTCGAGCAGGGCGGGGCGAAGCAGCCCGTTATGCCGGTAAAAGGACTCCTCCGCCTGCTCCTGGACTTTGGCCAGGTTCCGGGCTATTGCTTCGTAGCACTGTTCGGCTTTCCATGCTTTGGTCGCCCGCCGCCCGGTAGCCGGGTTAACGAGTCCCCCGGGCGTTCCGGAAGCCCCGCCTGCGATGGTATTTTTGTCAATGACTACGGTTGCAATATTCTGCTCCAGGAGGGCATCGGCCATAGACAGGCCCGCCAGTCCCGCTCCGAGAATACAAAAATCTGTTTGATGATGCATACGCATGAACCTTTTTTTGATTAGTATCTAATAGCATATTCCCTCTTGTTCCTTTTGGCTTGATTCAATAGGAACTTAAAAGATCAAGGCTGAGAAAAACTAAGCGTTCGGCGGTTGCTTCGGCTGCGGGAAAAATATAAACTCATCCGACTTGCGGCGGATTCAGGCATATATTTTTCATCTTCCTTCGCCTCACTCCCGCCGCCCGGGAACGCTTACTTTTCAAGGCCGGCTTTCATTTGTCGTTATCCGAAGGGTAGCTTAAACGAAGAACGTTGTCAGTATTGAAACATGGTATCCGGCATCCAGAAAATATCCTGTCTAAAGGCTAATTAGACAAGGTATTATTATTCATTTTATATTGAACACGGATACCTGTTATGACAGCAGATCTTCCGAAGATACTTTTCGGGCACCGGCATCCAGCATCTCGTTCCACGCCTGTTCTACGGATCCCTCGATATCGATGCCTTTCACCGCTTCTTCTACCACATACAGGTCAAACCCCTCTTTGATACCGTCCAGAACGGACCATTTTACACAGAAGTCGGTCGCCAGTCCCACCGCATAAAGCGTGTCAATGTCACGCTCGCGGAGATAGCCGGTCAGACCCGTGGTGGTAGTGTCATCGTTCTCGAAAAAAGCGGAGTAGGAGTCGATATCTTTCCGGAACCCTTTGCGGATGATAAGCTGAGTCCGGTCGGTCTGCAGGTCCGCGTGAAAATCCGCCCCTTCGGAGCCCTGCACGCAGTGATCGGGCCAGAGCGCCTGGGAGCCGTAGGACATCTCCATGGTTTCGAAAGGTTCCCTGCCTTCGTGCGTGGAAGCAAAGGATGAGTGTCCGGCGGGATGCCAGTCCTGCGTTTGAATGACGGCATCGAAAGTCCTTGAAAGCTTATTAATCACCGGAATAATAGTATCTCCGTCAGGCACTTCCAGCGCTCCGCCGGGACAAAAATCATTCTGTACGTCAACAATCAGCAGTGCTTTCATAGTCGTTCAGGAGTCTTTATTTCATCTTTTCAGTGAGTGTATCGCGTAAATGTAATAGTTTTTCGCTAAGGCCCACCTTGTAGATATGCGGGTTTTCAAATCGTTTGTGTTCGGGATTTAGCTTTTTCAGTCGTTCCTGTGCATACCGGGCGCTTTCAGAGGGAGAAGAAGGCGTGATTTGCTGCTCTCCCTCTTGAAAAACGGGATGCAGCAGGGGTTCCGCCTCTAAGGCCGTTATGTCTGTATACTTGGCAGGGTAGAAAGGGTGGCGGATAATATTGCTCTCATCATTCTCTGCAAGGAAAATACCGTCTCCGTGGAAACGGCCATTGTTCTCACTGTAGCGCACCACCTTCTTGCGTCCGGGCAGCGTCGTCTTCTCCACATTCTCGGAAATCTTCAGTTTCGGTTTGCCGTTGATCGCGGCCAGCTTGTAGACCCCGTCAAGAGCGGGGGTCTCATAGCCGGTGACCAGCCGCGTGCCTACGCCAAAAAGATCAATCGGGGCATTTTGACTGATCAGGCTTTTAATAAGCCGTTCATCCAGCTGGTTGGAAGCGGCAATCTTTACGTAATCCAGTCCCGCATCGTCCAGCTGTTTTCGCGCCTTGCGGGCAAAGTAGGCCAGGTCCCCGCTGTCGAGCCGGATTCCCTTCAGGCGGTGTCCCTTCTCTTCCAGCTCTTTGGCCACGGTGATGGCATTCGGTATTCCACTTTCGAGGGTACTGTAGGTATCCACCAGCAGGATACAGCTATCGGGATAGAATTCCGCATATTTCCGGAAAGA